>NZ_JAEILC010000087.1:0-1259 GCF_016307435.1 Pseudomonas sp. S4_EA_1b
TCAGCTCCTGAAACCGCCGTTTAATTATAGAGCGATTATAAAATCCCTTGCTGAGCGCCCGATTCACGCTGCCTACAGGGGCGTCGGCCAGGCAGAACCATCTCAGACAAATGGTTGGATGAACCGCACGGTCGTTGGTGCGGGGCTAACCAGCACCCTTGGTGATTTCTGCTATGAAACTACCACAGTGATCTTGCCCAGCTTCCTCGCTGTACTGGGCATTCCGGCGGCGGCACTTGGCACCATCGAAGATATTGCTGATGCATTGGCCAGCTACACCAAGATGGCCTCCGGCTACGTCGCCGACAAACTCGGCCACCGCAAGCTATTGGCGCTGGTTGGCTACGGATTCTAGAAAGTGAGTAACGTATTGCAACGAGTTCGCGGCTGGGCCAAGGCCCTGAAACAGCAAGTTATGATGCTGTGGTTTAGTTGCCGGCATCCGCAAACGCCATGGTTGCCGAAGGTTATAGCGATGATCGTAATCGCTTATGCCCTAAGCCCAATCGATCTGATTCCAGACTTCATTCCGGTCCTTGGCTACCTGGACGATGTGATCTTGCTACCTTTGGCCATCTGGCTAGTAATCAAGCTGATGCCCGATCACGTACTGGACGAATGCCGCCAGCAGGCCCTTGAATGGGAAAGCACACAGCAACACCGCCCAGTGAGCCGGGGCGCTGCGCTGGTGGTCATCTTGCTCTGGCTGGCTCTGTTGATCGGAGCCTGGAAACTCTATACCCGCTCTGCGCCGGGTCGGCTTTCTCGCACTTGGGCTCCTGAGTGAAGGTGCGTGATACATCCACCGCTCCTAGGTGCTCCAGTGCTCGACGGCCGATCAAAACCGGATGGAGCATTTTTTCCCGGTTCTTCAGGGAGAATTGTTCGTTGTAAAAGCTGGTTGCCAATGCACATCTTCATCACTACCACGGGGCGGTGCTCAGCGCCGCCAGCACCACGGACTTTGACGTTACGCTCGACCCTTCGCTCGAAAGGGATGCTGGCTGCTCTGCCTGTGTCACTGTCTTTCACTTCAACTTTGAAACGCACCCATTTCTCGCCATTCCTTTCGAAACGCTCCAAATCTTTGGCATCCATAGACGATGTCAGTGCGCCGGTATCCAGCTTGATTTTCACCGAGACTTTTTCAGGAAGCAGCAGCCCCTCCTCAATCCAGCCAAATACCCTGGATGGATTCGCACCTGCGGTATTACACAGTGCAAAAATTATCAGGACCAGTGCGCTAGCAGCTATCCGTC
>NZ_JAEILC010000088.1:0-42902 GCF_016307435.1 Pseudomonas sp. S4_EA_1b
CAGCCCTGTCGAGCAGGGCCTTCACGAAACAAACCATATGCAATCCCTCGCATTGTGTGATCAGGCGAGGGACTTTGCAGCGGTTTGCAGGGCGGGGGAGTAGAGCTTATCCGGCGGTTATGTGGGACGTTTCGACAATCTGGCACTGACCATAATCGGCATGCTCCATGCGATCTAAGTGGCGCCGATGGGCGGTGGGCCGTTGATCAAGGGGCTGGGCTGGTCGTCGGCTCCACCTATACCTGACGCAACAGCATGCGCCTGCGCCCGCAGCGCATTGTGTCCAGAGGCGTGACGCTGATGGCGCTGCGCGAGGTGTGGGCGCTGGTGATATATCAAGTATTTGGCTGGTCGGAGTTGGCGGTGCGCGCGCCTGCCTGTTGAACTGTCCTATACATAGGACAATCCAGGCCAGGTTTGCCGTCTAGTGCTTACGCTTCGCCGGCCTTATGGTGTACCCACTTTGGAGGTACATCATGAAAAAGTTAATCGGCATCTATACCAGTCCTCGCGGTCATTGGGTGGGGGACGGTTTTCCAGTGCGCACGCTGTTTTCCTACGACTCGCTAGGCAAACACATCAGCCCGTTCCTGCTGCTGGACCACGCCGGCCCGGCCGAATTCACGCCGACCGAACAGCGTTGCGGTGTCGGCCAGCACCCCCATCGCGGTTTTGAAACCGTAACCATCGTTTACGACGGCGAAGTCGAGCACCGTGATTCCACCGGCGCCGGCGGCACCATCGGCCCGGGCGACGTGCAATGGATGACGGCGGCCAAGGGTATCCTGCATGAGGAATTCCATTCCCCAGCCTTTGCCCGCCGTGGCGGCGCGCTGGAGATGGTGCAACTGTGGGTCAACCTGCCGGCCAAGGACAAAATGGCCGAGGCGGGCTATCAGACAATTGTCGACGCCGATATCCCGGTACTGCCCCTGGCCAACGACGCCGGACAGCTGCGCCTGATTGCCGGTGAATTCGCCGGTGCCAGCGGCCCGGCGCGCACTTTTACGCCTATTGATGTGTGGGATCTGCGCCTTAATCCGGGCAAACCGGTCACCCTGGACTTGCATGCAGGGCGTAATACCGCCCTGGTGATCCTGCGCGGCACGCTGCTGATCAATGGGCAGGAAATCGCGCGCCAAGGGCAATTGGCGCTGTTCGAACGCGATGGCCGCCAGGTGACATTGGAGTCCAACGACGACGCCAAGGTGTTGCTGCTCAGCGGCGAGCCGATTGATGAGCCCATCGTTGGGCATGGGCCGTTTGTGATGAATACCGAGCAGGAGATCCACCAAGCGTTTGCGGATTTCCAATCCGGCAAATTCGGGCGGATGTGAGCGCCCCAAATTTTGTGGTGAATAAACCGGCCTAGCGCGAGGCAAGCTCGCTCAGCACAGATGCGGTTTTTTGCGCGCTTTTTGTGGTGGGCAGGCTTGCCCTGCGCTGGTCTGCGTAGCAGCCCCATTCCATCCCGATACAATTTGTTTCCGACAATCTCATTTCATGCGATCTTCCCGTCATTCGCCCTGGAGTCGCCTGGATGCCCTCGTTTATCGCTGATCACCCGATGCTGTGCGCCTTGGCGCTGATCCTGATTGACATCGCCGTGTGGCGACTTATTTCCCCCAACCTGGACAACTGGAAGTTGGCGGCGCGGCTGCTGATTTTCGCGGTGTTCAGCGCCGTATTGTTTAACGACGGCATGAACCCCATGCAGTTGGCGCCTTATGCCGACAACACCGCGCTGCACCTGGCCGCCACGGCGTTACAGATCGGTTGGTGGTTGTTCGCGGCGCGTACGCTCACGGTATTGCTCGGCACCTTGATGATGCAGCGGGTCGGCCATACCGGGCGGCTGTTGCAGGATTTGATGGGCGCGGTGATTTTCCTGATCGCGATCATCGCCGCCATGGCCTATGTGCTCGACCTGCCGGTCAAAGGCGTGCTCGCCACCTCCGGCGCGGTGGCGATCATTGTCGGCCTGGCGCTGCAAAGCACCTTGAGCGATGTATTTTCCGGAATCGTGCTCAACACCACCAAGCCTTACCAACTGGATGACTGGATCTCCATCGACGGCACCGAAGGCCGCGTCACCGATATCGACTGGCGCGCCACACGTCTGCAAACCTCCCAGGGCAGCATGGCGGTGATCCCCAATTCCCTGGCGGCCAAGGCTAAGATCATCAATTTTTCCCGTCCGGCGGATATGTTCGGTTTGGCCGTCAGCCTGCAAGTCAGCCCCCATGCGCGCCCGCAAACGGTGATCGAAGCGTTGGAGCGCGCCATGCAAGGCTGCCGGCCGTTGCTGGCCAAGCCGGCACCCAGCGTGGCATTCAAAACGTCCGCCAGTGGCGGGGTGGAGTACGAGATCAGCGGGTTCGTGCCGGCCATGCCACTCAAACGCGAAGTACGCAACCAACTGTATGACTTGGCATTCCGTCATCTGCAAGCGGCTGGGGTGAGTCTGTTGTCGGCCACCGAGAGCGCCACGCCGGTGGTGACCTCACGGGCACGGGCGCTGTTGGACAGTTCGACGATTTTCTCCACCTTGCGCCAGGAAGAGAAGGAAACCTTCAGCCAAAACATGACCCTGAGCACCTATCGCGCCGGCGAGATGATCCTGCCGGCGGGCGAGGTCAGCGATCATTTGTTTATCGTCGAATCCGGCGTGGTCTCGGTGATGCTCACCAAAGGCGGGCATAAGTTCGAAGCCGGGCGTATGGGCCCTGGCGAGGTAATCGGCGAGGCGGGCATCCTGTCCGACGAGGCGACCCTGGCGGATTTCACCGCCAAGACCTTCTGCACCCTGTACCGCATCGAGAAGGAATACCTGACGCCGTGCCTGGATGCGCGCCACGACATTGGCGACGCCATGAAAACCCTGCTGGATTTCCGCGTACACGCCGCCCAGGCTCTGACCCAGGAAGCCCCGGTGGTGCCAGTGAAGAAAGGCTTTTTGCAGTGGTTGCGCACGCGCGGCCTGTGATCGTCGCCAGGCATGACGCCGGCAATTTTGTGGCATGACGAGCCTTCCGCGAAGGCTCAGCCGCTTTGATAAGGAACGCATTACCCATGAATCAAACTACCCCCACAACTTACTCTTGGCCGGTGATCATCGGTGCAGCTATCGCACTGTCAGGAGCGGCCGTCACTGTCGCCACATTCTTCGGGCTTAGATTTGGCCCGGCCGATTCCTTTTATTCCCAAAAGGATCTGACAGCGCAGTACATCCCTCGGAAGGATCTGGCGGCGTCGTATCTGCCGCTTGCCAGCCTTGCCACGGATTACATAAAGAAGAGCGAGGTGGACACGCACTATTTACCCGTCGACCAAGTCAACCGGCTATACGTGCCGAAGGCCGATTATCAGCGCCTTGAGAAACAACTCGCGGATCTGAACGAGAAGGTCAGCGCCATCCCCACCCCGTTCAAGACACTCACCAAGACTATGACCCGCGCAGGTGTGTGGACCGATGAGCGCCTGGGTGTCAGCATAAAAATGGAGGGGTATTCGATCGGCTCTTACGCTGAGGTCGATTTCATGTTGGCTTTGCCGGACGCCGCCTTACACAAGGAAACCCTCGACAGTCGAGAGAATTCACCAGTCTGGACCTTTATGAAGAACAACCGCGAATTTACCCTGTCGGTTGCCAACATCGTGCCAACCACCTTCGTCATCAAGGAGGTTGGCGCGCCGCGGTAAAGGCTTTTTACTGCAGGTTCACGAACAGCCCGCCATCCAGCAGATCAAAATGCTCGGCCGGCAACTGCGCATCCGCATCATGGGTGACACCAGTGATCAAGCGATCCAATTGCTTGAGCAAGGCCGCTTGACTCGTCGCAAGTCGCTGCCGGTGGACCTGACTGTGCGTCTGGCGCCGTTTGGCGTACTGATGCGCAAAGGTGATTCCGTCAGCCGAGAACTGGGGTTATTTATCGGCTTGCTGCGGCAAAAGGCATCGATGCGCTGAATGTAATGTTGAAAAGATCGTGGTAGTACGGCGCGATATTAAATAGAATGAATCTCATTTGAGACTCACTCGCGCTGCGCAGGTTGTTTGCCATGAATGATGCTGTTGTCCCTACGCAAGCCGCTGAACTGACGCTGTCGAGCTTGTATCGCGATCATCGCAGTTGGTTGGAAAACTGGCTGCGGCGGCGCTTGGGCAATGCCTGGGATGCGGCGGACTTGAGCCAGGATACGTTCCTGCGGGTATTGGCCAGTGCCCAGCCCATTGCGCAGATGCAGGAACCGCGTGCTTATCTTGTGACGGTGGGCAAGCGTTTGCTGGTGAATTTCCATCAGCGCCGCAGCCTGGAACAGGCCTATCTGAATGCCTTGGCCACCTTGCCCGAAGCCTGTGTGCCGTCGCCAGAGCAGCGTTGGCTGCTGCTGGAAACCCTGCAAGCCCTGGATGAGTTGCTCGACGGCTTGCCGGTGCTGGTGCGTCGCGCGTTTCTTTGGAGCCAGCTGGAAGGCCTGGGGTATCGCGAGATTGCCGAGCGGCTTGAGGTGTCTGAGCGCACGGTCAAGCGTTACATGGCCCAGGCGTATGAGCATTGCCTGCTGGTGGACCTATGAGTCGCGACGTCGCGCGCGCGGCGGCGCAGTGGTTGGCGTTGCTGGAGTCCGGCGCGGCCACTGAGCGCGATCACGTCGCGTTGCAGCACTGGCGCGACAGCCATCCTCAGCATGAGCAGACCTGGCAAAAAGCCCAGACCTTGCGCCAGCGCTTCAACGGTTTGCCCCAGGCGCTGGCGATGGCCAGTCTGGATCGCCCGCAACCGGGGCGGCGCGCGGTGCTCAAGCGTGCGCTGGGGGTGGCGGCGCTGGTGCCGACTGCCTGGCTGATCAGCCGTCAGCTGCCGCTCGAAACCTGGCGCGCAGACCTGCATACCGCCACCGGCGAGCGCAAACACCTGTCGTTGGCCGATGGCGCCAACTTGCAGCTCAACACTGCCACAGCGGTGGACATGGACCTGGCGCAGCGGCAAATCACTCTGGTCGACGGTGAACTGGCGCTTGATGTGCCAGGCCCCTCGGCGATCACCGTAAACACGCGTTATGGCCAACTGCGGGTCGGCCAGGCCCAGGTGTGCGTTCGGCAACTGGCGGCCGGTTGCCGCGTCTCGGTGCTCAAGGGGGCGGTGCAGGTACGTGACCTGAACGGGCAATTGGCGACGTTGCAAGGCGGCCAGCAAGCGCCCTTGCAAGCCACTGGGCTCGGCGCCTGGGTGCCGTTCGACGTGCTGCAATTGGGCTGGCGCGACGGAGTACTGACCGCGCAGAACCAGGCGCTGGGGGATTTTTTGCGGGAACTGGAACGCTACCGTCCTGGCGTGCTGCGCTGGGACCCGAGCCTGGAAGCGCTGCGGGTCACCGGCAGCTTTCGGTTGGAGGACACCGATCGCATCCTCAACCTGCTGGCCTCGACGTTAGGGTTGGAGGTACATGCCCGCACCCGTTATTGGGTGACACTCACCCCAGGTCGGCGCCTCAGCTGAGAGCCGCCCCGGCTCAGTCGGTTAACGCTCGCGCAACGCCCGCTCCATGCGCTGCAAGCCTTCCTCCAACATCGCCCGCGGGCAACCGAAGTTCAGGCGCACGAATTGCTGGCTGTCGTCGCCGAACTCGATCCCCGCGCTCAAGCCGACCTTGGCCTGTTCCAGAAAGAACTGCTGCGGATCGTCCAGCCCCAATGCCGTGCAATCGAGCCAGGCCAGGAACGTGCCTTGGGGCGCATGCATCACCACGCCGGGCAATCGGGTTTGCACGGCATTGAGCAGGTAATCACGGTTGGCTTGCAGGTACTTGACCAGCGCGTCGAGCCACTCGCCGCATTGGCTGTAGGCGGCACGGGTGGCCTCCAGGCCCAGTGGGCTGACGCTGTCGACCATACCGCAGCGCGCGTTGTTGAAACGCTCGCGGATCTCGGCGTTCTGGATCACCGCAAAGCAGGTCTTCAGGCCCGCCACGTTGTAGGCCTTGCTCGCCGACATCAGGGTGATGGTGCGCTGGGCGATCTGCGGGCTGAGGCTGGCGGTGGGGATATGGCGGCGGCCATCGAAGCACAGTTCGGCATGGATTTCGTCGCTGATGATCAGCGCGCCGTTGTCCAGGCAGGCGTTGGCCACGGCCAGCAGTTCTTCGCGGGGGAATACTTTGCCGATGGGATTGTGCGGGTTGCTCAGCAGCAGCGCGCCGGCGCCGTTCAGTGCCTGATGCATGGCGGGCAGAGGTGTCAGGTATTCACCATTGATGAACTCAAACGGCACTTCGATGCGCGGCAGGTTCCAGTGCCCCGGCGCCAAGCGAATCGGCCGGTAGTTGGGGGTTTGCAGCACCACCGCTTGGCCGGGTTGCACAAAGGCATGCAGCGCCATATTGAAGCCAGGTTCGACGCCGGGCAGGAACAGCAGTTCTTCGGGCAGCACACGCCAGGCGTACTTGGCCCACAAATCGTCGACGATGGCTTGGCGCACCTGCGGGCCGGCCACGCTGTAGCCGAGGATCTGCTGGTCGAGACGCTCGCGCAGGGCTTGCAGCACCGCCGGCGGCGCGGCGATGTCCATGTCGGCGATCCACATCGGCAACACGTCTGCCGGGTAACGGCTCCACTTGGTGCTACCGGTGCCGAGGCGGGAGTGGATCGTGTCGAAATCAAAGCTCATGGGCGGCTCGTCTCAAAGGGCAGGGGGGCTGATTCTAACGGGATAAATGCCAGATGCCAGTAGCGGTGCTGACAGGTCCTGAATACAGGCATATTGATGGCTTCGTCCCGTGACCGACAAGTTCTGTAATAAAAACGCCACCGCGCTGGGGCTTGGATCTGAGTCGGGCTATTTTGGTGCATCTCAACAACCCGAGTAGCCATGGATGAAATACCAACCTTTAAGCCGCACATTGATTACCACTGCCCTGGTGTTGACGGTCAGCGGCGTGCACGCAGCGTCCCAGGCCCCGGTGGCCGGGGAAAACGGCATGGTGGTCACGGCCCAGCATTTGGCCACCCACGTGGGCGTTGACGTGCTTAAAGCCGGAGGCAACGCAGTGGACGCGGCGGTAGCCGTGGGCTACGCGCTGGCGGTGGTTTACCCGGCGGCAGGCAACTTGGGCGGCGGCGGTTTCATGACCGTGCAGTTGGCGGACGGCCGCAAGACCTTCCTCGATTTCCGCGAAAAAGCTCCGCTGGCCGCCACTGCGGATATGTACCTGGACAAGGACGGCAACGTCGTCGAAGGCCTGAGCGCCAAAGGCCATTTGGCGGTCGGCGTGCCCGGTACGGTATCCGGCATGGAGTTGGCACTGAGCAAATACGGGACCCTCAAGCGTGCCCAGGTGATTGCTCCGGCAATCAAGCTGGCGGAAAACGGCTTCGCCCTGGAGCAGGGCGATATCGACCTGTTGCACACCGCCACCGGCGAGTTCGAAAAAGACAAGGACATGCGCGGCATCTTCCTGCACAACGGCCAGCCGCTGCAGGTCGGCCAGAAATTAGTGCAGAAAGACCTGGCCAAAACCCTCAAGGAAATTTCCGCCAAGGGCAGTGACGGCTTCTATAAAGGCTGGGTTGCCAAGGCATTGGTGGATTCCAGCCAGGCTGGCAAGGGCATCATCACCCAGGCCGACCTGGACAAGTACAAGACCCGCGAGCTGGCGCCCATCGAATGCGACTATCGCGGCTACCATGTGGTCTCGGCGCCGCCACCCAGCTCCGGTGGCGTGGTGATCTGCCAGATCATGAACATCCTCGAAGGCTACCCGATGGCCGATCTGGGCTATCACTCGGCCCAAGGCCTGCACTACCAGATCGAAGCGATGCGTCACGCTTACGTGGACCGCAACAGCTACCTGGGCGATCCGGATTTCGTACAAAACCCTATCGACCACCTGCTGGACAAGGACTACGCAGCTAAGCTGCGCGCTGCCATCGAGCCGCAAAAGGCCGGCGACTCCCAGGCGATCAAGCCTGGCGTGGCGCCCCATGAGGGCAACAACACCACTCACTATTCGATCGTCGACAAGTGGGGCAATGCGGTATCCGTGACCTACACCCTCAACGACTGGTTCGGTGCCGGCGTGATGGCGAGCAAGACCGGGGTCATCCTCAATGACGAAATGGACGACTTCACCGTCAAGGTCGGCGTGCCGAACATGTACGGCCTGGTGCAAGGCGAAGCCAACGCCATCGCACCCGGCAAGGCGCCGCTGTCATCCATGAGCCCCACCATCGTGACCAAGGACGGCAAGGCCGTGATGGTGGTGGGTACGCCGGGCGGCAGCCGCATCATCACCGCGACGTCGCTGACGATCCTTAACGTGATCGACTACAAGATGAACATTCAGGAAGCGGTGGACGCGCCGCGTTTCCATCAGCAGTGGATGCCAGAGACCACCAACCTGGAAACCTTTGCGGTGAGTCCGGATACCCAGAAGATTCTGGAGAGCTGGGGCCATAAGTTCGCCGGGCCGCAGGACGCCAACCATCTGGCCGCGATCCTGGTAGGGGCGCCGTCGCTGGGCGGCAAACCGGTGGGCAACAACCGCTTCTACGGGGCCAATGACCCACGTCGTAATACCGGGTTGTCCTTGGGCTACTGATCCACGCCCAGCCTCTGTCGGCGCGTTCGCGGTTACAGAGGCTGGGTGAGCAGTTTTCCCACCGCCGCGAACGCCGCTTGCCGGCGTTCCTCCCAATCGCCTCCGATCACCACTTTTGACTGTCGGTGCTGTTGCAGCCAGTCCAGGCCCGCCCGGAAAAACGCTTGGCGGTCGGCCAAGTGCGGCTGGCAGCGCTGGCCGTCGGCGGTCCATTCCACATCGTCGGGCGACAGCAGCAGATGCAGGTCGTAGTGACGGGCCAGCAGCTCATCTTCAAGCCAGGCAGGACAGTCGCCGAACAGGGTCTGGCTCCATAGCCGGTTGGTCAGCAGGTGGGTGTCGAGGATCAGCAGGTCGGGCTGCTCGGCGCGGGCGGCGTCTTCCCAGGCCAGTTGGCCGCGGGCGATGGCCGGGATGTCCGCCAGGCAGGTGTCGCGTTGGTGATGATCAATGAAATACCGCACGTATTCGCCGACCATCAAGCCGCCGAACTGCGCCTGCAACTGCGCCGCCAGCCAGCTTTTACCGCTGGATTCCGGGCCGGCCAAAACCACCACTTTCATGTGCGCAACGCCGGGTCGGCGCGCCACTCGCGCCAGCCTTGCACGGCAATCACAGTGAACAGCGCATAGAGTGCGGCGGTGAGGTATAAGCCTTTGTAGAGGAACAGCCCGACGAAAATCACGTCCACAGCGATCCACAACGGCCAGCATTGCACGCGTTTCTGCGCCATCCATACCTGCGCCACCAGGCTGAAGCCGGTGAGCGCGGCGTCGAGCCAGGGTTGCGCGGCGTCGGTCCAGTGCGCCATCGCCGCGCCCAACAGCAGGCTGCCGAGCGCACCCAGCGACAGGCTGGCACTGATGGCCGGCACGCCCAGGCGGGTGACCTGGCGCCCTTGCTTGATCTCGCCGGCGCGAGTCCATTGCCACCAGCCATACACTTGCAGGGCGGCGTAGACCACTTGCAGCAGCATGTCGGAATACAGTTTCACGTCGTAGAACACCCAGGTATAGAGCAGCACCATCACCAGGCCGATGGGCCAGCACCAGGGGTTCTGCTTGACCGTCAGCCAGACAGCGATCACCCCCAACGCGGCGGCGAACAGTTCAAGCCCGGACATGGTGGTTCCTTGGGAGAGTGGAAGAGGGCGGGGATTGTACCCAGAGGTGTGCAATCTACAAAACACACAGAGGCCGCCGGGGGAGGGAACCAGCCCCTCCCACAGCGGGGTAGCGCTAGACCTTGAACTGACGCAGCAAGCCTTCCAATTGTTCGCTCAAGCTGCGCAGTTGGGTGCTGGCCAGGCTCGATTGTTCCGCCGCCAACGCGGTGCTGTGGGACAGGCCGGCCGCCTGGGTGACGTTCTGGTTGATGTCTTCCACCACATGGGACTGTTGCAGGGTGGCGCTGGCAATCGAGGCGTTGAGGCCATTGAGATTGCGCAGGGCCTGGCCGATCGCGTTCAGGCTTTCGCCGGCCAGACCGGCTTGCTCGATGGTCGCTTGGGATGCAGTGTGGCTGTCGCTGATAACCTTGACTGCCGCTTCGGAGTGACCTTGCAGGCGCTCGATCATCACTTGGATTTCGGCGGTGGATTTCTGTGTGCGCTGGGCCAGCAGGCGCACCTCGTCGGCCACCACGGCGAAGCCCCGGCCTTGTTCGCCGGCCCGTGCGGCTTCAATCGCAGCGTTGAGCGCCAGCAGGTTGGTCTGGTCTGCGATAGAGCGGATCACCTCCAGCACGCCGCCGATCTGGGTGCTTTCGCTGGACAGAGTACGGATAACGTCCACCGCCTGGCTGATGGTGGTGGAAAGCTGATCGATCCGTTGCAGGCTGCCGTCGATATTGACCTGGCCTTGCTGGGCCTGGGCCTGGGCGTCGCGCATTTCGCTGGCGGCGTGTTCGGCGTTCTTGGCCACGTCCTGCACGCCATAGGTGACTTCATTGATGGCGGTGGCCACCAGTTCCATTTGCTGCGATTGCTGCTGGCTGCGGTCGTGGGCCTGGCTGGCGTTATTGCCCAACTCCTGAGAGGACTGGCCCAGGGCGTTGGCACACACCTGCAGTTGGCTGACCACCTGGCGCAACTTGGCGGTAAAACTGTTGAAATGCCGGGACAGCTGGGTGACTTCATCGCGCCCGTGGGTATCGAGGCTGCGGGTCAGGTCGCTTTCGCCGCTGGCGATATTGCCCATGGCGTTTACCGCGGCTTGCAACGGCTGCACGATGCTGCGGGCGATCAACGTTACCAGCAGGGCCATGACCAACGCGATCACCAGGCCGATCACCGAGGCTTTCCACACCTGGCCGTTGAACTCGGCCTGGACGTCGTCCACATACACGCCAGAGCCGATAATCCAGCCCCAGGGTTCGAACAATTGGATATACGAGGTCTTGGCCACCGGGGCTTCGGCGCCAGGCTTGGGCCAGCGGTAGTTAACGATGCCGGCACCTTTGGCCTTAGCCAGGACCACGAATTCGTTGAAAATGGCGAAACCGTCGGGGTCGCGGATGGCCGAGAGGTTTTGGCCATCTAGCTTGGGGTTTGCCGGGTGCATGACCATTACAGGGGTGAGGTCGTTGATCCAGAAGTAGTCGTCATGGTCGTAGCGCAGCCCACGCACGGCGCTGAGGGCCTGTTTCTGCGCGGCTTCGCGGGTCATGGCGCCGGTGGTTTCCAGGCCGTGGTAGAACGTCAGAATGCCGCTGGCGGTCTGTACCACATGCTGGGTTTGCAGACGTTTGGCTTGGTAAAGGTCGTCATGAATCTGCTTGAGCATCAGCAAACCCAAAGCCAACAGCATCAGCACGGCGACTATCAGAATCAGCCACAGCCGCCGGCTGATCGACATATTGCGCAAACTGTTCATCGTCCTGTCACTCCGGGCTTTTTATAATTGTGGCGTTTGATCGACTTTTACGCCTTGTCTGATAGGCTTTCGGCCTGAAATCGAAAAACCTGAGTACTGCCTGATTTTTCACAGAATTTTTGCAGATCGGCATTGACCATAGTCAACGCCGGGCCTTCAGCGCGCTCGTCGTCAGTGAACTATTAAAAGACTAACCAGGCATGCGCCAAGCATGACCTTTGGGGGAAGCATGGATTTTTGGACCGCCATACAGGCACTCATCTTGGGCGTCGTCGAGGGGCTCACCGAGTTCCTGCCGATATCCAGCACCGGGCACCAAATCATCGTGGCCGATTTGCTGGATTTCAGCGGCGACCGTTTCAACGCGTTCAATATCATTATTCAACTGGGCGCCATTCTTGCGGTGGTGTGGGAGTTTCGCGGCAAGATCTTCCAGGTGGTCACTGGTTTGCCCACCCAGCCCAAGGCGCGGCGGTTTACGGCCAATCTGCTGATTGCCTTCTTGCCGGCGGTGGTGCTGGGGGTGATTTTTGCCGACGCGATTCATCACTATTTGTTCAACCCGATCACCGTGGCCGCGGCGCTGGTGGTGGGCGGTGTGATCATGCTGTGGGCCGAGCGCCGCCAGCATCAGGTGCATGCCGAAACGGTCGATGACATCACCTGGAAGGATGCACTGAAGGTGGGCTTCGCCCAGTGCCTGGCGATGATTCCCGGCACCTCGCGCTCTGGCGCCACTATCATCGGCGGCCTGTTGTTCGGTCTGTCGCGCAAGACCGCTACCGAGTTTTCATTCTTCCTGGCCATGCCGACCATGGTGGGCGCGGCGGTGTACTCGGGCTACAAGTACCGCGACCTGTTCCAGCCGGCGGACCTGCCGGTGTTCGCCATCGGCTTCGTCACCTCGTTCATTTTCGCCATGATTGCGGTCAAGGGCCTGCTCAAGTTCATTGCCAGCCACAGCTACGCAGTGTTTGCCTGGTATCGGATCGCCTTCGGCCTGTTGATCCTGGCGACCTGGCAGTTCGGCTGGATCGACTGGGTGGCCGCCAAGGCATGACGATCCAACATCCACGCCTCAAGGCCCTGATTTTCGTGCTGTTGTGCGCGGCACCGCTGCTGGGGTCGGGCTTGCTGTGGTATCGCGGCGACACCGTGCTGCCGCTGGCGGCCTATGCCGTGGTCAGCGTGGTGGCGTTTTTCTTGTACTGGAACGACAAACGCAAGGCCCGCACCGATAGCTGGCGCACCCCGGAAAACGTCCTGCATGCGGTCGAGCTGGCGGGCGGTTGGCCGGGGGCGTTGATTGCCCAGCAGGTGTTCCGGCACAAGACGCGCAAGGTGTCGTATCAGGTGCTGTTCTGGGTGATCGTGCTGTTGCACCAGGTGTTCTGGCTCGACCAGATGTTCCTGGGCGGCACGCTGGGTTCAATCCTCTAGCTTCAACCCGATCTGCGTGCGCTTGGGCAACTTGCTCACCACCAATTGGTGGGAACGTTGCAATAAGCCGCGCAGCTCATCGGCGCCCAGCGGGTAGGGCGTGTTCATGATGATCCAGTGGGCGCGCGCCAGGTACGGCGCGGGGCGAATGCCCGGGCGGTCGACATGCCCGAGAAACAGGTCCGGGTCCACCTTGAAGGCCAGCGAGTCGCCGCGCAGGTTCTGCAGGGCGAACATCTTGTTGCCGGCAATCGAAAACACCCGTACGCCACCCCATTTGTAATCTTCCCGCGCCCCGGGCAGGCCCAGGCAGAAGTGTGCGACTTGCGCTTCGGTCATGCTCATAGCAGGCGATCTCCACAGCTTTTGAAGCCTTCTTCCAGGTAGTCGATCCATGCGCGAATCGCCGGCAGCACGCCACGGCGATGCGGGTAAACCGCCTGCAGCCAGCCACCCGGCAATGACCACTCCGGCAGCAGTTGCACCAGCCGGCCACTGGCCAATTCCTCTTCGCAGTACATCATCGGCAATACAGTAAAGCCCAAGCCCATGATCGCGCAGGCCTTGCGCACGATGAAGTCATCGATACCCAGGCGCGCCTCCATCACCAGATCATGCGCATGGCCCTGGGGATCGAGCAGGCGTTGATGCACCATGCGGTCGGCCTCCAGTGCTCCGAGGATCGGCAGTTGCTTGAGGTCGTCGAGGCTGGCGATCGAGCGCCCTTGCAGGAAATTCGGGCTCGCCACCAGCACCGTCTGCGCCGCGCGCAGGCGCTTGGTTACCAGCAACGGGTCTTCATCGCCCAGCTCGCGCACGCGCAAGGCCACGTCGATGCCTTCGGCCACTAGGTCGACGCGGCGGTTGACCAGGGTCATTTCCAACTGCACTTGGGGATGGGCGGCGAGAAAACCCGCGACCAGGTCGGGCAGGATGTTCTGCGCCAACCCCACCGGGCAACTGACCCGCAGACGCCCACGGGGTTCGCTGGACATGCTGGCCACGGCCTCATCGGCCATCTCCGCCTCCAACAGCATGGCCTGGCAGTGGCGCAGGTAGCGTTCGCCCACGGCAGTGAGGGTCAGTTGCCGCGTGGTGCGTTGCAGCAGGCGCGCGCCGAGGCGCTCTTCCAGCTCGGCAATGCGCCGTGACAGGCGCGACTTGGGAATGCCCAGCTGCCGCCCGGCTGCGGCAAAGCCGCCGGCTTCGACGACTTTGGCGAAGTAATAGAGGTCGTTGAGATCTTGCATGCTGGGCCTATTGTCCTGTCAGTGGGACAAACTATCGCATTTCAGCTGTCTTATCGACTATTGGTTTCATGGGTAGCCTTAGCACCATCTGATCGACATTCCCTGATCCTCTTTGGAGCTTTGCCATGAAACTGTTGCATATCGATTCCAGCATCCTCGGTGACAACTCGGCTTCCCGCGCCCTCAGCGCCGCAGTGGTCAAAGCATGGCAAGCCGCTGAGCCAGGCGTGCAAGTGACTTACCGCGACCTGGCCAGCGAAGGTATCAACCATTTCTCCGGCGCCACCCTGGGAGCCTTGGGCACCGCCGCCGAACTGCGCGATGCCACGCAAAAGCATGAGGCCGAACTGAGCGCTTCGTCCCTGGCGGAATTCCTTGCCGCCGACGCGCTGGTGATCGGCGCGCCAATGTATAACTTCACCATCCCGACTCAATTGAAAGCCTGGATCGACCGCATCGCGGTAGCCGGTCAGACCTTCCGCTACACCGAAGCGGGCCCTGAAGGCCTGTGCGGCAACAAGAAAGTCATCATCGTGTCCACCGCCGGCGGCCTGCATGCCGGGCAAGCGTCGGGCGCGGCTCACGAAGGCTATTTGACCTTGCTGTTTGGTTTCCTGGGTATCACTGACATCGAATTCGTGCGCGCCGAGGGCTTGGCCTACGGTGACGAAATGCGCAGCAAGGCCCTGAGCGACGCCAACGTACTGATCAACGAACAATTGTTCGCCGCCGCGTAAGGCTTGTGTAAATTTCGCCTCGCCCCGGTTTCAATCCGAAACCGGGCGCCTAAACTCTGTATTCTGCTGGCCTGAACGCGAGCGGAGTACGGAGTTTTTTCGTGTGTGCGCTGTCCTTTTAATGTGGCCCAGGTTGTGCAAGCGTGGGGTCAGTACTCCGGACTTTTAATCGATATGTCGGTTCTCACGCAGCAAAGGTGGACAGCCCCATGATGCGTCTTTGTGCTGTGATGGTTCTTTCCCTGCTCGGCAGCCTGATTTCAGTG
The DNA here is from genome assembly GCF_016307435.1 of Pseudomonas sp. S4_EA_1b. Classification (NCBI taxonomy): domain Bacteria; kingdom Pseudomonadati; phylum Pseudomonadota; class Gammaproteobacteria; order Pseudomonadales; family Pseudomonadaceae; genus Pseudomonas; species Pseudomonas sp. S4_EA_1b. The sequence continues at coordinate 15,168 of NZ_JAEILC010000088.1, forward strand.
CACGCTGCCCCCGCACCGCACCCTCATTGGAGCGTGGGTTTTCATCGCATGAGTTTTCTCGACCCGCTGGATCTTCAGCCGATGAAGGCTATCGCGTTCTACCCCTCCACCGGTCTTGAGCACAGTACCCAGGTGGGCGCGTACCACATCGCTGCCACCGAAGACGCCAAAATCGCCATCGGGCGTTTCCCGATGCTGATGCTGTCCCACGGCAACACCGGCACGCCGCTGGCTCTGCATGACCTGGCCACGTCCCTGGCGCGCAAAGGGTTTGTGGTGGTGGCGGTGCTTCACCCCGGCGACAACTACAAAGATCACAGCCGCCTGGGCACCGTAAGCAACCTGTATGGTCGGCCGATCCAGATTTCCGAGGCGATCACCGCCACACTGGGCGATCCGATGCTGTCGCCGTTCGTGGATGTCGACCAGATCGGTGTGATCGGTTATTCGGCGGGCGGCGAGACCGCACTGATTCTGGCCGGCGCTAAACCGGATTTCGATCGCCTGCGCCGCTATTGCCAGGAGCGTCCTGAAGACCGCGACGCCTGCACCACCAAAGGTGAGCTGGTGGTGGATCGCGACGATCTGCAGCCCCAGGCCGATCCACGTATTCACGCGTTGATGCTAATGGCGCCCCTGAGCCTGATGTTCGGCCGTCACACCTTGGCGGATGTGCATGTGCCAGTGCTGCTCTACAGCGGCGACGGCGACAAACTGGTCGCGGTGGACAAGAACGCCGCGGCCCTGGCGCGCAAACTGCCGGAACCGCCGGACTTCAAACTGCTGGCCGGGGCAGGGCACTTCGTGTTTATGGCGCCGTGCGACAGCGACCAGTTGGCGGCAATGCCGGCGGTGTGCACCGACGCCGATGGGGTGGACCGTGAAGGCATTCACCGCGACTTGGTTTCCGAGGCCGGGCGCTTTTTCAGTCACACCCTCGGCGAGCCCAGCCGCGCAGGCTTACAGACCGCAGATCAATAAGCGCGGCGCTTGAGCAACACGGTCAGGCCCAGTGCCGCGACCGACAGCAGCGCCGCGCACAGGAAGATCCAGCCGTAACCCAGGTTCAACGCGACAAAACCCATCAGCGGTCCGGCAATCGCCAGCGCCAGGTCGAAGAACACCGCATACGCACTCAAACCCGCGCCGCGACTGCTGTTGGGCACTTGTTTGATCGCCTCCACGCCCAGCGCCGGGTAGACCAGCGACAAGCCGAAACCGGTCAGCCCAGCACCGATCAGCGCTACTGTGGTGCTGGGCGCCAGCCACAGCAGGGTCAGCCCGAGGGTCTCGATGCTCATGCAGGCAATCGCCGCGCGAAAGCCGCCAAACCGGCTGATGGCCGAGATAAACACTAGCCGCGCCAGGATAAAGCACACCCCAAACACCGTCAGGCAATACGCCGCGCCGGCCCAGCCACGATTGAGGTAGTACAGGGTGATAAACGTGGTGAGGGTGCCATAGCCGATGGACGCCAGGCACAAGCTGGTGCCGAACGGCGCAATGCGCCGGAACACCGCCCAAAAGGGCAAGCGCTCGCCCCGCACCACTGGCACCGACGGTTTGTTGCGGATCAGCACCAACCCCAACGCCGCCAACACCGCCAGTGCCAGGCCGAGAATGTTGTAGCCATAGTCGGCCACCATCACCACCCCCAAGGGGGCGCCGATGGCGATGGCGCCGTAGGAGGCGATGCCGTTCCAGGAGATCGAGCGCGCGGTGTGTTCGGCGCCGACCGCGCCCATGCACCAACTGATGGTGCCCACGCCGATCAGCCCCTGGGCCACTCCCAGCAGCAACCGCGCGAGAATCAGAACCCCGAGGCTCAAGTTGGGCATGCTCTGCAAAAGCGTCGCAAAGAACGTCAGCACGCCACTGATGAGGATGCCCGTCAGCCCCAGCACGATGGCGCGCTTGGTGCCCACGGTATCCGACATGCGCCCGGCCATGGGCCGACTGAGCAGGGTCGCCAGGTACTGCGAACCGATGGTCACCCCGGCCACCACCGCGCTGAAACCCAGTTGCTCATGCACAAAGCCTGGAATCACCGCGATCGGCAGGCCGATGCAGATAAACGCGATAAAGGTGTAGAAGACGATGGAGACGATCTGCAGGGTGATCGACAAGGACGAGGGCGCGGCGGCAGGCATGGGGACTCGTTCGCGGGCGGGCGGTGCGCCCATCATGGCAAGGGCTTGAGGGAAAAGGAAGCAGGCTAACTACTTTGGCTGAGAAACCGGCCTACTGTGGCGAGCGGGCTTGCCCCGCGTTGGGCTGCGCAGCAGCCCTAATAAAAAACACCGCATTCTGTCAGGCAGAACGCGGTGTTCGTTTTCGGGGCCGCTGCGCAGCCCAACGCGGGGCAAGCCCGCTCGCCACAACGAGCCTGTTCCCCACAGTTTCAGATCGCTACTGTTAGAACACCACGCCTTGGCTGCGCAGGTAGTCATCATAGGTGCCGCTGAAGTCGATCACGCCGTTGGCGCTCAACTCGATGATGCGAGTGGCCAGGGACGACACGAACTCACGGTCGTGACTGACGAAAATCAGCGTGCCCGGATAGTTCTCCAGCGCCAGGTTCAGCGCCTCGATGGATTCCATGTCCAAGTGGTTGGTCGGTTCGTCCATGATCAGCACGTTCGGCTTTTGCAGGATCAGCTTGCCGAACAGCATGCGGCCTTGCTCACCGCCGGAGATCACTTTGACCGACTTCTGGATTTCATCGTTGGAGAACAGCATGCGACCCAGGGTGCCACGGATCATCTGCTCGCCTTGGGTCCACTGACCCATCCAGTCAAACAGCGTGACGTCGTCTTCGAAGTCGTGAGCGTGGTCCTGGGCGTAGTAGCCCAATTCTGCGGCGTCGGTCCACTTGATGCTGCCGGCATCCGGCGTCAGTTCGTTGACCAGGGTGCGCAGCAGGGTGGTCTTACCGATACCGTTCGGGCCGATGATCGCCACGCGCTCGCCGGCTTCGATCTGGAAGCTGAAGTCCTTGAACAATGGCTTGCCGTCGAAACCTTTGGCCATGTGCTCGACGATGACTGCCTGACGGTGCAGCTTTTTGGTCTGTTCGAAACGGATGAACGGGCTCACACGGCTCGAAGGCTTGACTTCGGCCAGTTGGATCTTGTCGATCGCCTTGGCGCGGGAGGTGGCCTGCTTGGCTTTCGAGGCGTTCGCCGAGAAACGGCTGACGAAGGATTGCAGTTCGGAGATCTGCGCTTTCTTCTTGGCGTTGTCCGACAGCAGTTGCTCGCGGGACTGGGTCGCCACGGTCATGTACTCGTCGTAGTTGCCCGGGAACAGGCGCAGCTCGCCGTAGTCCAGGTCAGCCATGTGGGTGCACACGCTGTTCAGGAAGTGACGGTCGTGAGAGATGATGATCATCAGGCTGGAGCGCTGGGTCAGGATGTTTTCCAGCCAGCGGATAGTGTTGATGTCCAGGTGGTTGGTCGGTTCGTCGAGCAGCAGCACTTCAGGATCGGAGAACAATGCCTGGGCCAGCAGCACGCGCAGTTTCCAGCCAGGGGACACTTCGCTCATCGGGCCGAAATGCTGCTCCAGGGGAATACCCAGGCCCAGCAGCAGCTCACCGGCGCGGGATTCGGCGGTGTAGCCGTCCATCTCGGCGAATTCGGTTTCCAGCTCGGCCACGGCCATGCCGTCTTCTTCGCTCATTTCAGGCAGCGAGTAAATACGGTCGCGTTCGGCCTTGACCTTCCACAGCTCCTCGTGGCCCATGATCACGGTGTCGAGCACGGTGAATTCTTCGTAGGCGAACTGGTCCTGGCGCAATTTACCCAAACGTACGTTCGGCTCCAGCATGACCTGGCCACCGGACGGGTCGAGATCGCCGCCGAGGATTTTCATGAAGGTCGACTTGCCGCACCCGTTCGCACCGATCAGACCATAACGGTTGCCGGCGCCGAACTTGACCGAGACGTTCTCAAAGAGCGGCTTGGCGCCGAACTGCATGGTGATGTTAGCTGTGGAGATCAATTACTTTACCTATCAATGGGTTGCGCGCGTGGCAGCGGATGCCGCCAGGCATGCGTCAACAGCGACATCAAGGCGCGAAACCCGGTCGCTGAGCAGAAAATGGGGGATGTGTGTTGGAATTTGGCGCGCATTGTCGCATATGTCAGGCGACAGTTGTATGGCGCTCGAACGATGGTTTTTCCAGAGTCTCGGGCATCGCCAGCCATAACAGCGCCAGCGCGACGGCCGCCACGCCCGCCAGGGTCAGAAACGCTGCGTTGTAGCCGGCCTGTTGCACGACGAAACCGGCCAGGCTATTGCTTAGCGCCGCGCCCAGGCCAAATACGGTAGACAGCGCGCCCAGGCTCACATTGAAGCGCCCGGTGCCTTGGGTGAGGTCTTTGACGATAACCGGGAACAGCGCACCGAAAATCCCCGCGCCAATGCCGTCGAGCATTTGCACCGCCACCAGCCAATAGGGGTCGTTGGACAGGGTATACAGCACACCGCGCAGCGGCAGGATCACAAAACCCAGGATCAACAACGGTTTGCGTCCCCATACATCGGCCTTGCTACCTACCAGCCAGGCCATCGGCACCATCACCACCTGCGCGGCGACGATACAGGCCGAGGTCAGCGGTGTGGCCATGTGCAGATTGATCTGTGAGAGCTTCTGGCTGACCAGTGGCAGCATCGCGGCATTGGCCAGGTGGAAGAGGGCGCAGCAAATGGCGAACAGCAGCAGCGGCCGATTGCTCAGCAACACCTTGATGCCGGACGGCTGCTCGTGATCGTGGTGATGGGCGGGGTCGAAGCCACGGGCGACCTCATGATCGATGGCCGCAGCCGACACGCAACTGACCGCGACGATACTGGCCAGCGCCATAAACGCCATAAGGTAGAACACCACCACTGGCCCGAACAGGTAAGCCAGGCCCCCGGCCAACAGCGCGGCCACGGCGTTGCCGGCATGATTAAAGGTTTCGTTGCGCCCGGTACGGCGGGTGAAGGCGCGGGGGCCGGTGATTCCCAAGGAAATCGCCGAGATCCCTGGTGCAAATACCGAGGCCGCGACCGCGCTGGCAGCCTGAGTCAACGCCACCAGGCTGAACGAACTGACGAAGGGCAATAGCACGCAACTGCCGGTCACCAACAGCGCGGCCACGGCGATTACCGCGCGCTTGCTGCGGGTGCGATCGATCAGCGCCCCCGCCGGGCCTTGAGTGAGCAGGGCGGCGATGCCGGCGAGGGTCATCACCACACCGATGCTGGCCGGGTCCCATTTGTGCACCGCCAGCAGATAAATCGCCAGGTAGGGACCAAGGCCGTCACGCACATCCGCGAGGAAGAAGTTCAGGCTGTCCAGGCTCAGGGTATTACGCAAGTCGGAATGATCAGCCACGGCAGTTTCTTCGGGAGGGGGCACTCAACGACTGAGGGCTCATTGCGTTAATGACCTGGGGCCCCGGCGATTAGTTTCGCATTGAACAGGGACGATGCCGCTGCTTCAAAGGGCAGGCTAAGGGATTCACTGGCGTTGGCAGGTTTCACCCTATAGACCATCCAACCACGCCACGTTAAGAATGGCGCCGCACGAAGGTACGCATGGTCTGTCCAGGCCCCGTCTTGAACACGGTGGGCCTGGGCATATGTTCGTCGGCTGCAATAAACACAAAGGTGTCTCCTTCAAGGCGATAGCTGGCAGGCAGTGCCTTGCCGGCATCCTCACCGATGGAGTCGATCCAGGTAATGCTCTTGGGCTCGGTGCGACTGTCCAGGAAAAACCGGCCAGCCAGCAAAACATTGCCCTCGGTGGTCCTCACTTCAAAACCGTTGCCGGCAATCGTGGTGATGGCACCTGGCGCAGTGTGTGCATCGACAGGGTCAAGCACACCGTTGTCTTCCAGCGAGATTTGTTCCCAGGCCCCTTGCAGGGCGTGAAGATCCGGGTCAGCGGCATATTGCATCGATAAGTCCTTTTAAGTGAGGTACTAGAAGAGGGTGCTGGTATGTAGGACGTTCCGCGCTCAAGACGCGCAGCAAAGAATTTTTCTCGCGATAGCAGCTATTTAACGTTCTTTTGACTACTCTTGTGACAACAATGTGGCAGTTGGCTGTATCGGTTGAGCGAATGTTCATTTAGTTGAAACGGAAATGAAATTATATAGCGCGGGATTTTTCCCCAAACTGAGTGGTCAGATCGCCATTGGTGGGCCTGTTCTCCAGGTTTCAGGGCGTTGTCCCTGATGCGCTGCCGGGTTATCCGGAACTTCGGTGATGGCTTTTTAGTGTCAATTTTAAGGTGGCTTGCATTTTGAATCGAACTTCCCCGCTTAACGCGTCTCCCTCTTCTGACGAAATTGACCTGTTTGAACTGTTTCACTCGATTTGGCGGCAAAAAAAGCTGGTAGTGGGTTGCACGATTCTGGCGGGTGTATTGGGAGCAGGGTATGCATTTCTGGCGCCCAAGACCTATGAAGTGAGCAGCGTACTGCGCCCGGCGGCCATCAACGAGCTGGATGCACTCAACCGCTCCGAAGTATATAAGCTGCCACCGGCCGATGCGTTGTCCAAGGTGGGGGCTCAACTGGACTCTTACGAGGCGCGGCTGGGGTTCTTCAAATCTCATGAACAACTGTTCGCGGCGTTCCAAAAGCCGGGGCAAAGCCTTGAGCAGAGTTTTGAAGACTTCAACCGCAACTCGGTCAACCTGATTCTGCCGGACCCGAAAAAATCTGACTCGTTAAGCAGTTACATCCGCCTGGAACTCCAATACCCGGCCGACATCGACGGCGTAGCGATCCTCAACGGTTTCGTGGACTACGCCATCGCCGCTGAGCGTGATCAGGTGGGCGCTGACCTCAAAGTGATCGTCAATAACCGCCTCAACGAACTCAAAGGCAAGATTGACGCGGCGCGCGCCAATTACGAAACCGATAAAGAGTCCAAGATTGCCAAGCTGCTGGAAGCCGACCGGCTCAAGCGCGCGCAATTGCAGGATGAGCTCAGTGCTTTACGCCTGCAGATGAAAATGGAGCGCACCAACCGCCTGGCCGAACTGGCCGAGGCGATTGCCATCGCTAAATCGATGGGCATTCGTACCCCGACCACGCCTTCCTCGATGGCCGATGCCGGCCGAGGTGGCTCAGGCCAGGTAATGCGCACCGAGGTCAACAACCAGAAAATTCCGCTGTATTTCCTCGGCACCGAAGCCCTTGAGGCCGAACGCGTGGCCTTGCAGCAACGCACCAGTGACGACTTCACCAACCCACGGGTGGCCGAGATCGGTAAAGAGCTGCAGATGCTGGAAGCGAACCGCGAAGTCGAAGTGCTGCGCAAGCGTGGCAACGAGGATATCTTCCTACAGGATGTAGAGCCGCTGCGTGCGGAAGTCGCGCGGTTGCGCGGGCTGAATATCGATATGAGCAATCTCAAACTGGTTACCATCGACCGTCGCGCCCAGGAACCGCTGGCGCCGATCAAGCCGAAAAAGGCCCTGGTGATTGCCTTGAGCCTGGTAGGCGGCCTGGTACTGGGCTTGCTGATTGCGCTGTTCCGGCACTTTATGTTGGCACCGCGCCCTGCGGTGGCTTACTCGGCGCTGGACGATGGCCGCTTCGCCCGTCGTGAGCGCAAAGACGACGAACTGCCGCTGTAACGCCCACCCCGCAAGGGCTTGTCCTACGGCAAGCCCGCCCCCCTCAAAACCCGTCACTCGACAGCTTTTCACAATTCTTAGTTAACCTTTGGTTACATATTGTGGCTAAATAACGGCCGATGGGCATGAACNNCCGACTATGTGAATTGTGATTTCAGGTGCTGCTTATCATCCTCGGCCGTCGTGGGCCCGCAGGAGCAGCCTGTTCTCTTCTGACGTGTGACGAAATCCCTTGAAACTCATCATTGTTGTTCTTTACGTTGCCTCCATCGCGTATGTACACCTGCGTGGCCGGGTGCGACACAAGCTGAGCCGCCAGCTCAGCGACCATTCGACCTTTCTGGCGCCGATCAACTGCTTTCTGTATCTGTTCTCCAAATTGCCCGGCCGGCCTTACCTGGCGACCAGTGACTTTCCCGACCTGAGCCCCTTGCAGGAACATTGGCAGGAAATCCGTGAGGAGGCCCTGAACCTGCTGCAAGCCGGGGAAATCAAGCGCTCGGACCAATACAACGACGTCGGTTTCAACTCCTTCTTCAAGTCGGGCTGGAAGCGCTTCTACCTGAAGTGGTACGGCGACAGTCACCCTTCGGCGATGAAACTGTGCCCGCGCACCACTCAATTGGTACAAAGCATCGGTTCGATCAAAGCGGCAATGTTCGCCGAGCTGCCACCAGGCTCCAAGCTGGTGCGCCACCGTGATCCATATGCCGGGTCTTACCGCTATCACTTGGGGCTGGACACGCCAAACGATCCGGGCTGCTACATCAATGTGGATGGCGAGGCCTATTACTGGCGCGACGGTGAGCCGGTGATGTTCGACGAGACCTATATCCATTACGCCGAGAACACCACGCAGCACAACCGCATCATCTTGTTCTGCGACATTGAAAGGCCGATGAAATATCGCTGGGCTGCGGCTTTCAACCGTTGGTTCAGCCGTAACGTGATGGCGGCGGCGGGCTCGCCCAACGATGCAGGTGACAAGACCGGCGGCTTGAACCGCGCTTTCACACGGCTGTACAAGATCCGCCTACGCGGCAAAGAACTGAAAAAGCGCAACCGTACGCGTTACTACCTGGAAAAGTGGGCCATTTTCGCAGTGCTGGCGCTGATCTTCATCCTGATCTGACCCGCCGGGCGCCCTTCACTGCGGTGGGCGGGCGCCCAACTTGTCCCACATCTTGCGAGTGATTTTCTGCCGGTTGGCATAGCCCGCCCAGGGATCAGCCTTCAACCCCTGCACCCGTTGCAACAGATTGGCGACTGTCCACTGTTGCGCGCCGCGCAAGCCTTTCAATTCCTCGCGACTGATCGGTACCGACACCGGCAGCCCTGGCCGTGCCCGCACGGAGTAGGCCGCCACGGTGCTGGCGCCTCGGGCGTTGCGCAGGTAATCGATAAAGATCTTGCCCACCCGGTTTCTCGGCCCGGAGGTGGCCGTAAAGCGTTCGGGCAGTTGCTGGGTCATGAACTGCGCCAGGGCCTTGGCAAATGCCTTGACCGTGTCCCATCCGTCGCGTCGCGCCAATGGCACCACCAGGTGCAGCCCTTTGCCACCGCTGGTTTTAACGAAGGCATCCAGTCCCAGCTCATCCAGTACGGACAACGTCAGTTGAGCCGCTTCCACCATGGTTTTCCACGGCAATGCAGGGTCCGGGTCGAGGTCGAGCACAAACAAGTCCGGGGTTTCGATTTTGTCCGAGGTGGCGCCCCAGGTATGCAACTCGATGGTTCCCATCTGCACGGCGCCTACCAGCGCCTGCACGCTGTCGATTTCCATCAGTCGCGCGTGACCTGGGTCCAGCGCCGGGTCCAGCTGCGTAATGTGGGGGATAGCCAGGCGCTCAGCGTGTTTCTGGAAGAACTGTTCGCCGTCGACGCCCTCCGGTGCCCTGAGCAGCGATACCGGGCGTCGCTGCAGAAAGGGCAGAATCCACGGGCTGATGCTCTCGTAGAACTGCGCCAGTTGTTGTTTCTGCGTGCCGCTCTGGGGGTCGATGACGCGGTCGGGGTGGCTGATTTTGACCCCGACTGGGTTCTTCGCGGGTGTTGCGAATTGGGCTTTGCGCGGCACCTCATGCACGATCTGCTCGGCTGGCTTATCGGTGCGCATCCCCACAAAAGCGGCCTGGCGGACCACGCCTTCGCGGGTCCATTCGGCAAACTGCACTTCACCGACCAGTGTCGGTTCCACCCAATGCACGCCGCGCGCCTGGGCGCTGGTCAACGGCTTTTGCAGCGGCGATGTGTTGCGCTCCAGGGGTTTCAACTGCCCGTAGATGGTCTTCAACGCGGCCTGATCGAACCCTGTGCCCACGCGGCCGGCATACACCAATCCGCTATCCTCGTTGACCGCCAGCAGCAACGCGCCGAACCCGCTACGCGAGCCTTGAGGGCGGGTGTAGCCAACAATCACGAATTCCTGGCGCAAGCGGCATTTGAGTTTGACCCAATCGTTGCTGCGCCGCGATACATAGGGGCTGCCCAGGCGTTTGCCGATCACGCCTTCCAACGCCAAGTCGCAAGCACTTTCGAAGATATCCCGGTGGTTGGCAGCGAAGGCCTCGGAGAAGCGCAGCAGCTTGCTTCGGCTACCGCGCAGCGCGGCCTTTAGGGATGCGCGGCGCTGTTCCACCGGAACTTCGCGCTGATCCTGGCCATTGAGGAAGGGCGCGTCGAACAGGTAATAGACGATATCGAGGCTGCGGCCGATATCGAAAGCGTTCTGCAAAGCCTGGAAATCCGGCAGCCCGTCACTATTGAGGCTGACGACCTCGCCATCCAACCAGCTGTCCTTGAGCTTAAGAGCTTGCAGCGCCTTGGCCTGACGCGGCAGGCGCTCGGTCCAGTCATGGCCGTTGCGGGTAAACAGGCGCACCTCGCCGTCGCGGATACGCGCCAGAATGCGGTAGCCATCGAACTTGATTTCATACTGCCAATCGCCTTCGGGCGCGCGCTCCACCAGCGTGGCCAATTGCGGGGTGAACTGCTCGGGAAGGGCGCTGGCGGAGGCCGCTTTTTTGCTACGAGCTTTGGCTTTGCGTTTCTCTGGCGGCGGTTGGCCCACTGAGGCGTCGCTGAGCACGCTGTCGGGCTGGGCCTGCACGATGTCGAACTCGGTGGCGGGGCGGGCCTGGGCGTCTTTCTCCTTGATCAGCAGCCATTGCTCTTTGTCGCCGCTGCCTTTGAGGCGGGTGCGCACCAGCGTCCAATCGCCGCTGAGTTTTTCGCCGACCAGGGTGAACTTGAGTTTGCCGGCGGCATACGCCTGATGCGGGTCATCGTGAGGTTGCCAGACGCCGCGGTCCCACACGATTACGTCCCCGGCGCCGTACTGGCCTGCCGGGATGCTGCCTTCGAAGCTGCCATAGCTCAGCGGGTGGTCTTCAACATGCACCGCGAGGCGCTTCTGGCTCGGGTCCAGACTCGGGCCTTTAGGCACCGCCCAGCTCTTGAGCACGCCGTCCAGCTCCAAGCGGAAATCATAGTGAAGGTGGCGTGCGTCGTGCTTCTGGATCACAAACGACAGCGCCGATGCCTTGGCTTTTTTTCCGGCCGGCGCACTGCCCGACGGTTCGGCGGTGATCTGGAAGTCACGTTTGCGGTTGTATTCACTCAACGGTTTGGCCATGGGGGCTCCATCCTATGGCAGGTTCAAGAGGCTTTTTTCGAAGACTTTTTCGCCGCCGGTTTTTTCCCCGCAGGCTTACCGGCCAGGCTGCGTTTGAGCAGTTCGGTCAGGTCGATCACGTCTGCAGACTTGCGCTCGTCCTCGCCTTCCTGGGATTCCACGTCCTCGATCTTGCCGGCTTTGGCTTTTTTCTCCACCAGAGCCATGATCTTTTCCTGAAAGCTGTCGCGGTATTCCTCGGGCTGCCAGTCAGCGCTCATGTCTTCCACCAGGCGTTTGGCCATGTCCAGCTCGCCCTTGGCCAGGCTGGGTTTGGTCACCTCGCTGCCCAGCTCCAGCTCATCCAGGCCGCGCACCTCGGCGGGCCATCGCAGCATCACCAGCACCAGCGCCGATTCCAGGGGCATCAATGCTGCCAGGTGTTGTTTGGTGTGCAGCACTACATTGGCCAGGGCCACCTTGCCGGTTTTTTTCAGGGTTTCGCGCAGCAGGGCATAGACCTTGCCGCCGCGTTTGTCCGGCGCCAGAAAGTACGGCGTGTCGATGTTTTGTAGGGGGATCTGCTCGCTGGCAACGAAGGCGATGATCTCGATGGTCTGGGTCGACTTGGGGTGGGCAGAGCGGATCTCGTCTTCGCTGAGCACCACATAGCGGCCTTTCTCATAGGCCACACCCTTGACGATGTTCTCTTTGGTGACTTCCTTGCCTGTGGTTTTGTTGATGCGCTTGTAGCCCACCGGGTCCATGCTGCGCTTGTCCAACCAGTCGAAGTCCACGCCCTGATGGGACGTGGCCGAGACCAGCGACACCGGGATATGAACCAAGCCGAAACTGATTGCGCCTTTCCAGATTGCCCGTGGCATAAGTGCGATTCCTTGAGAAGAAGCAGTGTTCTGGTGACTCGGCGGCGGCGCGAAAAGTTTCCCCGGGCGGATACGTGGACAGATCGTGTTACACCTCATCAGAAACAATTTACTTACCAAAGGCGAACCCAGGGCGTAGCGTGCCATCGAAAGCACGTACAGCTCGTTTCAGAGAGGTTTGCTCATGATCAGTTGCAGGCGTTATCTCGCATTGCTGGTGTTGGGCCTGGCCCTGATACCCCTGGCCCAGGCGCAAGACCTGCCCGGGCGAAGCAATAGCAACAACAGCCCGATTCACCGGGCCAACCCCAACAGCATGCAGGGCACCCAGCCCAATGCCCCGGCGACGCGGGGTATTCAGACTGTGCCGACCCCGCGTACGCCGACGCTGGAAAACGGCGGCATCGGCAACCGTTATCCGCAGCGCCAGGCCGCCCCCAGCCGCCCGGCCACTGAAACCAAAGCCCCCACGTATGATGCCAACGGCAATCGCCGGTAAGGACCTGTCTTATGTTGCTACGCAAAACCCTGCTGGCTGCGCTGTGCGCATCGACCCTGTTGCCCTCGATTGCGGCGCATGCCGCCGGGGCTCAACAGTTCCCCAGTGAACAAGGCAGTATCACGGCCACGCCGATAGCCCAAGGGCTGGATCACCCGTGGGCGGTGGCATTCCTGCCGGACCAGCAAGGCTTTCTGGTAACCGAGCGGCCGGGGCACCTGCGGGTCGTCAGCGCCGACGGCAAGCTGTCGGCGCCGTTAAGCGGTGTGCCGCAGGTGTGGGCCAAGGGGCAGGGCGGTCTGCTGGATGTGGTGCTGTCCCCGGACTTCAAGCAAGACCGCATGGTGTATTTGTCTTACGCCGAAGGCGGCGGCAAGGGCGGGACAGCCGGCACGGCGGTCGGGCGCGGACGTTTGGCCGCCGACCTGAGTGGCCTGACCAACTTTCAGGTGATCCTGCGCCAGGAACCCAAGCTCTCCACCGGTAACCACTTCGGTTCGCGCCTGGCGTTTGACCTTGACGGCTACCTGTTCGTGACCCTCGGCGAAAACAACGACCGACCCACCGCCCAGGATCTGGACAAATTGCAAGGCAAGGTCGTGCGCATCTATCCGGATGGCCGTGTGCCGGACGACAACCCGTTCGTCGGTCAGGAAGGCGTACGGCCGGAGATCTGGTCCTACGGCCAGCGCAACCCTCAAGGCCTGGCGCTGAATCCGTGGAGCGGCACGCTGTGGGAAAACGAGCACGGCCCCCGTGGCGGCGATGAGATCAATGTCATCGAACGCGGCAAGAACTACGGTTGGCCACTGGCAACCCATGGCATCAACTATTCGCTGACGCCGATTCCCGAAGCCAAAGGCAAGACTGTCGAAGGCACCGTCGCGCCGCGCCATGTATGGGAAAAATCACCGGGTATCAGCGGCATGGCGTTCTACGACGCCGATCGCTTCAAACCGTGGCAGCACAACGTATTTATTGGTGCACTGGCCAGTCAGGAGCTGATTCGCTTGCAGTTCGAGGGCGATAAGGTGGTGCATGAGGAGCGCTTGCTCGGCGGCTTGAAAGCGCGGATTCGCGATGTGCGGCAGGGACCGGATGGCTATCTGTACGTGCTGACGGATGAGGAAAAGGGCGTGTTGTACCGTGTGGGGCTGAAACCGGACTGACAAGGCTGAGCCGCCAGTGGGAGCGGGCTAGCCCACTCCCACTTCTTTACGCGGGTGAGGTTTACAGGCCCAGCGCCGACAGGCCCGGATGCTCATCCGGCCGGCGACCCAGCGGCCAGTGGAACTTGCGCTCGCTTTCCTTGATCGGCATGTCGTTGATGCAGGCAAACCGATGGGCCATCAAGCCGTTCTCGTCGAACTCCCAGTTCTCGTTGCCATAAGAGCGGAACCAATTACCGGAATCGTCCTGCCACTCATAGGCGTAACGCACGGCGATGCGGTTATCGGTAAACGCCCATAATTCCTTGATCAGCCGATAGTCCAGTTCCTTGGCCCATTTGCGTGTCAGGAAACCTTTGGCTTCTTCGCGGTTGTGAGCGAACTCGGCGCGGTTGCGCCATTGGGTGTCCAGGGTGTAGGCCAGGGAAACGCGTTCTGCGTCCCGGGAGTTCCAGCCGTCTTCGGCCAGGCGCACTTTCTCGATCGCCGACTCGCGGGTAAACGGCGGCAGGGGCGGGCGCGGTTGTTCTGTAGATGACATGCTGCGACTCCTTTAACTCATTAAGGTTTATCGAAAGTTGCTCAGCCTGTGCGTTCACAGTCCCAATAACGTTCGCGCCATGCATTGCGCATTATCGGCAGCCGTTGAATCGCCCATTACCAGGGCAACGGTAATGGCGCCATCGATCAGGATCAGCAGGTGCGCGGCCTGCCGCTCGGGGTCGGGGGTGCCATGTGCTTGACACAGTTCGAGTACGTACTCGAACAGTTTCTGTTTATGAGCTTTGGCCAGCAGGCGGACGGGGTTGTGCGGGTCGCCAGTCTCGCCGCTGGTGTTGATAAAGGCGCAGCCGCGAAAGTCCTCAGAGCCAAACCAGGCCTTGAGCGCGCTGAACAGCGCCAGCAGGCGCTCGCCGCTGTCGGCCTGGCGCTCCACTTCGCTGCGCAGCCATTGGAGCCAGCGCGCATCGCGGCGTTGCAGCGCGGCGATCACCAATTCGTCTTTATTGGCGAAGTAGCGATAAATACTTTTTCTCGAGACGCCGGCGGTTTTTACCAGAAAGTCCATGCCGGTGGCGGCAATGCCATGGCGATAGATCAACTTCTCGGTGACGTCGAGGATAATGTCGCGGGTTTCATTACTGATGATTTCGTTCATGGGGCAAACAGTAGAACGATCATTCTCCTTGGTCAATTAATTTTTTTCCATCTGTCACAGCGAGACCTGAGCATCTTCATGGTGTAAGCTCGGGACCTCTTCGGATTCGACCCTTTGCGAGCCTTATGCCGTCGTTCTTCAAACGCTCCCTGTTGCCCAAACTGCGCGGTTTTCCACTCACTCCCGAGGCGATTGAGGTGCTGTCCGGCGCTGCGGCGTTTCGCCGTTGCCTGCTGGAGAAAATCCCCCAGGCCACGCGGCGTATCTACATCGTTGCGCTGTACTTGCAGCAGGACGAAGCAGGGCAGGAGATCTACGACGCCTTGCACGCCGCCAAAGCCGCAAGGCCGGAGCTTGAGATCGTGGTGGTGGTCGACTGGCTGCGTGCCCAGCGCGGGCTGATCGGCGCCGGCAAGCAGCCGGGCAACAGCGCCTGGTACCAGGAAATGACTCAGCGTCACAGCACTGAGGTGCCGGTATACGGTGTGCCAGTGCAGACCCGCGAGCTGTTCGGTGTGCTGCACCTCAAAGGCTTCGTGATCGATGACACGGTGCTCTACAGCGGTGCCAGTCTGAACAACGTGTACCTGCACAAATTCGACAAATACCGCTTCGACCGCTACCACCTGATCCACAGCCAAGCGCTGGCCGATTCCATGCAGCATCTGGTGGAACATGGACTGGTGGCGTCCAAGGCCGTGCATCGCCTGGACCTGCCGAACCCGCCGACTACCCGCAGCCTGCGCAACGACATCGGCGACCTGCGCAGCCGCCTCAAGCACGCCACCTACGACACCACGGCGGGGCAGTTGCCCAATGGCCAGTTGTCGGTCAGCCCGTTGCTGGGCGTCGGCAAGAACAACCCGTTGAGCCGGGTGATCCTGGAACTGATCGCCAGCGCCCAGCAGCAACTGACTATCTGCACGCCGTACTTCAACCTGCCACTGCCCGTCACCCGGGAAATCAACCGTGCCCTGGCCCGTGGGGTGAAGATCGACATCATTGTTGGCGACAAGACCGCCAACGATTTCTACATTCCGCCCAGCGAGCCATTCAAGGTGATCGCGGCGCTGCCATACCTGTATGAAATCAGCCTGCGCCGCTTTGCCAAGCGCCATCAGCGCAACATCGACAGCGGCCAGTTAAATCTGCACCTGTGGCGCGACGGCGACAACACCTACCACCTCAAAGGTATGTGGATCGACGAGCGTTACACCTTGCTGACGGGCAACAACCTCAACCCCCGGGCGTTCCGGCTCGACTTGGAAAACGCGCTGCTGATCGACGATCCCCAGGGCCAATGGCTCGCGCCGCGCCAGGCTGAACTGGAGCAGATTTTTCAGCACACCACGCGGATCGAGGCTTACACGCAATTGCAGACGCTGCCGGATTATCCGGCAGCGGTCGGCAAATTCCTGCGCCGTGTGAGCCGGGTGCGGATTGAGCGTCTGCTGTATCGGATTTTGTAAGTCGCCTGAAACTAACGGAAATGCTCCATCGGGCGGTCGTCGGATCAGGCTTACATCCAGGCGCCCGACGCTGTTCTTACATAGCCCCTCACTGTTTTCAGAGCGAGCGTGGATATGTCGAAGATCGCCTCAGGTACTTTTTATGAGGTGCCCAGTAGCGTTGTTCCCATGGCGGATCGTCCATCCGCTTCAACGCCTTCCCCCACGCTGTCGCGGGCTCGACGCTCAACCACTGATTCAAGCGCCGCACTCAGTTATCCCTGGACCCGCAAACCGGTCCCCAGCAGTAACGGCGTGGCGGCTGCCGACACGCTGCTGGAACAACGCCTCACGTCAGCCACGCAAAGCGGCCACGGCATGGTCGAGGTGCCTGAGGGCAGCACGCTGACCCCTTTGCTGGCGTTGTACCGGCACCTGCTGAACCAACCGCCGTTGCAAACCTGGCTCAACGACCAGGGGCTAGAAACCGCCACGCTGACCCTGCATCACGACTTTATCGAAGGCTTCGTCACCCGCGAGGGTGTGCGCAGTGCCGTCAGGTTTACCTACACCGACGCGTCGGGGTGGTTAGAGGCCTCGGCCAGCCTGCGCCCGCTGTTGCACCTGCTGGACCCCGGCGATAAAGGCCTGACCTTTATGGGTGAGGACGACGAGTGGGTGCCGTTGGCGGTGGTCGAGCAAGCGAAGACCCGCCATGGCTTTCACGTCGGCGATGTGGACAGCGCTTGGCGGGTGATCGGTCAGATCGAGCAGCGTCGCTACTTGGCGGACACACTGGAGGCGGCCCTGGGAGATTGGCCCGACGCCACGCCCATGAATTGGTCCGAACACCCCTGCGAAGTGAGCCCGGCGTTAACCTTGGGCGAAGCCAGCCAGGCCGCGCGCGAGCGTCTGCAGCGCCTGGTGGCGCAACCGAGTATGACGGCGCTGCTCGAACGCGAAGGCTTTGACTGGCCCGGCAAGCCGTTTCGGATAACCGAGGGCAGGCTGGAGCGTCTGAGCCCAGTGGGCGGCTGGGTCGATCTCACCCGTTATGTCGAACAGCACCCCGCCCTGGAGGCAGAGCGCCAGGCGCTGGTCGGGCTCAGCGAGCCCTTGGGCGGTGCGGTTTATTCCACTCCCCGCTATGACGTGCGCCAACTGGTCGAATACCTGGGGCTGGGCTCGATGGCAACCGCCGGCGAAGCCCGCAATGTCATCCAGTGGTTGCGTACGTACTTGCCGCCGGCACCGCCACTGGGCGATTACAACGGTCTGATGCGCCGCGAGTGGGCCCCCGGCACCCTGACGCCCGAAGATCGCCTCACCCTGACCGATCTGGCGCAAGCCCGCTTGGGCGGCAGCAGCGCCAGAGGCTTCAGTGCACTGGCGCACAGCACTCCACAGGCACTGCACACCGACCCCCAGGCCCATTTGACCGCGCTGCTTGAAAGCCCCGAGGCGTTGGCGTTTGGCGCGCAATTGGCCAGAGCGCTGAATTGGTTTGGCGCGAGCGGCGCAGGCTACGAATTGCCCAAAACGGTGTGCCAACAGTTGGTGGCGGCGGCGATCAAGTTGCACGCCGGTATCGACGCTACGGACAAGCCTGGGCATGTGGCCGGGTATTCGGTGTACCAGCCGGCGAACATGGGGCGCACATTCAGTGCCGTGCGCCGCGACATCGAACAGCATCTGATCGCGCACAAGGGCGTCGACCCCAAGTTGGCCGTGCTGGCGGCACACCTGGGCTTGGCCCAGGCAGCACCGGAATTTCTGGTCAAAGATGTGCCGGGCACGGTGCACATCGGTACGCCGGCCTGGATGGAGTTGCGTCTGGGCTGTGCGATGGCCGATCAACATGCACCCGGCACGTCCCGGGCGATGAATGAAGAGCAGGTCACCCACCTCACCACGCTGGGCCCTACCAGCGATGCCCAGGCCGAGTTGATGCAATTGTCGGCGTTGAAAATCATGGCCGATTGGGGCGTGCTCAATGGGGTCGTCCGTTTGCGCAGCGATGGAGAATATTCTCGTACGGATATCCAGACCGCCTCCGAAGCGTTCTTCAAACAGCGCGAAGAGGCCAGCCTTGCCTTCACCGACGCGAGCGCCGAGCTGCCTACCCGCAGGACGCTGGCCATTAAAGAGCTGCTGCGGGTCTTTCCGGACACTACCCCGGCGGGTCTGGAGGCCATGACCGTACACATCGCCGAGGCTTCGGAGCGTCGCAACATGGCGTCGGGCGAACCCAGGACGCGTCCGATCATCGAGGCGTACATAACCGGCGATCTGACACCGGGCAAGTGGGCGCTGAGCAGCGATTTACGTGGTACTTACCGTAGCGGCAGCACCCCTTATCAGCAGGGCCAGGCCCCGCAGGCTTCCCCTGAGGCGCGCGCTCAGTTGGATCAACGTATTCGGCGCTTGCCCGCATTGGATGGGCTGCTCAACAGCGCGGTCGACCGGCATCGGCACGCGTTGCAGAACGCCTATGCCACCCGCTTGAAGTTGATGCTTGCCGAGTTGCCGCTGGCGGATCGACAAGCGCTGGAACTCGGCACTGTCGAGCTGTTCACCTTACGCGGGGAAACCGGCACCACCCAAGCCCGCGAAACGGCGAGCAGCAGGCTGGCACAGCGCGGTCGCCAAGGCACGGTGATGCGCCTGGAGCACAACAACCAAGTCACGTATTACGAGCTGTTTGCCAACGGCAATGTCGTGCGACGCACCGACTTGCCGCAGGATCTGATACTGGGGGGGCTGATCAAGCACGAGCGCTTTCCCGCCCCGCACGGTCATGTGTACTTGCCAGTCAACCGTGGCACGCCGGTCCCGTTCGATGCCGACGCCTATACCTTAGGGACGGCACCGAGGTCGGACGTCGCTTCGCCGGCCATGATCATCGAGCAACTGGGCACGCCGTTCGCCGCCAGCGCTTTACCAGCCAGCTACACCCCGCAGAACTATGTGCCGAATACTTACGGTTCGCGCAAAACCGCGCGCATCGTGGAGGCAATCGCGCAGGGGAATTTCTACGAGTCTCCAGAGGCCTTGCTGCAAAGGGCGACCGAACAAGTGCCGTTGGAACGCCGTCGCGAAGCACGCACCCGTGCGCACAATTTTTTGCTGGGTTTCGTGCCCTTTGTCGGTGCCTATCAGGAATTCAAAGCAGGCAATATCGGCAGCGGCTTGGCCAACCTGGCCGTGGACACCGTCGGGGTGGCCATTGGTGCAGCGGGCCCGGCGCGGGGGTTGATTCGCTCAGCCAAAGCCCTGGCATTCAAGCCTTTGAAGGGGATTGCCAGGCGTTTGACGGCCACGGTAAGCCCCATGGTGTCGACAACAGCCAGGGTCAAACCGGCGGCCACCTTCAGTGATCGCGCATTTGATTTTCTCAAGCATTCGGGGCTGTTCGCCAATGCCGCGCTGAATCCGCTGGATGGCTACCCGCAGATGATCCGGGCGGCGACCAAAGGCTTATTTAACGTGCCTAAGCTGATCCTGCAAGGAACGATGAATTCGGGCAAAGTCGCTCCGCACTTGCTGACGGCCGAAGAAAAACTGCGCAGTTACCTGATCATCGCGGCCGGGCAGATCGACCGGCAGGAGCCCGGCGGTCAGTCGCCCGTGGGGAGCCGCACAGGCGTCTACCGAGGGGCCGAGATTCAAAGCGTGCGCTACGGTGGTCACTGGTACGCCTTGGACCCGCTCAATGGGCGGCCGGTTGGCACGCCCCTGAGCGGGTTTATCGCCGATGCCACCCCGTGAGTGCTGATCCTCAGTTCAGGCCCAGCTTGCCGCGCAGCATGGACAGGTCTTCAGCGAGGGTGTTGACCGGACCCACCAGCGCTTTACGGTCGCTGTCCTTGACCTTGTCGTAGGTCTCGAAGCCGCCGTCTTTGGTTTTGTACTTGGCCAGCACCTTGTCCACGGTGGTGAAGTTTTTATCGACTTTGGCCAGGAAGGCCTTGTCCTGCTTCTCGATCTGGCCGCGGAACAGGTCGACGATTTTTTTCGCGCCGTCGATATTGCCCTGGAAGTCATACAGGTCGGTGTGGCTGTAGCGATCTTCTTCGCCGGAGATCTTGGTGGCGGCGACTTCCTCCAACAGCGCGGCGGCACCGCCGACGACTTTTTCCGGCGGGAAGGTCAGGCCGTCCACGCGGGTCTTGAGGTCATTGACGTCGGTGTTGAGCTTGGCGGTCAGCGTCTCCAGGCCCTGAGTCGAGTTCTGCGAGAATAACGCGTGCTCGATGCGGTGGAAGCCGGTGAAGTCTTCGGCGGTTACGCCTTTTTCGTGGTCGTCGACGCGGGAGTCGATGGAGGCGTCGAGGTCGCTGAACAACTCGGCAATCGGCTCGATGGACTCGTAGTGCACGCGGGTAGGCGCATAGAGCTTCTTGGCGGTGGCCAGGTCGCCTTTGTTGATCGCGTCGGTAAAGGCCTGGGTTTGGGTCACCAGTTCACCGATCTCTTCGGTGACATAAATCTTGTAGTCCGACACCGGCCCGACCAGGTCCAGCGGTGCGGTGGCGGCGAAGGCGGCCAGGGGCGAGAGGGTCAGCAACAACGACAACGCGAGAGTCGACTTCTTCATGGGACAGTTTCCGCTGTGGGGGTGGGTTTCAGGTATTGGCAGAGGTGTGTGGGTGCGTGGCGGCCAGCAGCGTGCGGCCGAGGAAATCCTGGGGCCCGCTGACCCCCGGCAAGGTGAAGAAATACCCGCCGCCGACCGGCTTGAGGTATTCCTCCAGGGGTTCGCCGTTGAGTCGGGTTTGTACGCTGATAAAGCCTTTTTCCAGGTCGGCCTGATAGCAGATGAATAACAGCCCCATGTCCAACTGACCGTTCTTATTGACGCCGTTGGAATAGTTGAAGGGCCGGCGCAGGATCAGGTTGGCCTGGGTCTGCGGGGTGCGCGGGTTGGCCAGGCGGATATGGGCATCGAGCTTGGTCAGCTTGCCTTCCGGGTCTTTGCTGTAGTCGGGCACCTGGGTTTCTTTGTGGCCGTCCATGGGGGCGCCGGTGGTTTTGATGCGGCCGATGATGCTTTCTTGTTCCTGCAGGGGCGTGCGGTCCCAGCGTTCGACGAAGTTGCGGATGATGCGCACCGCCTGGTAACTGCCATGGGCGGCCCAGGCCGGTTCATCGCTACCGGGCTGCACCCACACGATCTGGTTCATGGCTTGGTCGTTATTGGAGTCGGGGTTGGCCGAACCATCCCGGAAACCCAGGAAGTTACGCGCGCTCTGCGCCGGCTCGCCGGGACGGGCAGGGGCCTGGGGCGGCACGCTGCCTTCCTGTTTCCAGCGCACCAGCAGCAAGTCCGGCAAGTTCTTCACGATGTCGCGCAGGGCGTGGATATTGGTGTCCGGCGTGTTGGAGCTGAATTGCAGGCTGAGGTCGCCATGGCACTGCGCCGGCTCCAACGCATCGTTGGGAAACCCCACCATACGGATCAGACGTTTGGGCTTGGCGGCGGCGAGGCCGAAGCGTTCGTCGAACAGCGATTCACCCACCGACACAGTGATGGTCAGGTTATCCGGCGTCACCACCGGGCCCAGAATCCCGGAATCGGTGGGTGGCAATTTCGGGTCGACTTGGGCCACCGGGCCACCGCTCATCAGGAAATGGATACGCTCGTTCAGGGTGCGGAAAAGGCGCTCCAGGTCCTGGCGATCGCTGGCCAATACATCGAAGGCCACCAGCATGCCGCAGGCCGGGCGCGGGGTGACGATGCCTGTCTGATGCTGGCCGTAAAAATCGTGGTGGTCCTGGGTCTTGTCACTGCGCGGCGCGGTGGTGACTTGTTCCGCAGCGGCGGCCATGGCCGGGCAGGTCAAGCTGCTGCCGGCAATCGCCGCGCCAGTGGCGGCCATGCCCAGCAGGACACGGCGACGCTGAAGGTTAAGCTGTTCTGAATCACTCATGGGGCGGTTGTCTTCACTGCAGGCCGGAAAGGCCGAGGGCGGGGTCGATTCCATCGAGTACGGCGGCCAGAGCCTTGGCCTTGTCAGCGATCTGCTTGCGCTGACCGTCGGTGACGCTGTCGTAGCGGCGGTACTGGCCGTCGACTTTCAAACTGTCCAACTGGCTGTCGAATGCGCCGAGGGCGTTATCGACCTTGGGCAGCAGGTCGGCGGCGGATTTTTCCAGCAGTGGACGCATCAGCTCGACCACCTTGTGAGCGGCGGCCAGGTTGGCGGCGAAGCCATTCAGGTCCAGATGGCTGTAGCGTTCCTCCTCACCACTGAGCGCACGTACATCCGCCAGGCTGTTGAGGTTGCGCACCACGATGCCGACCAATTGCTCGGGCGGCAGCGACTGGGCCAGCAATTGCTGCTTGAGGGTTGTGACGTCACTGAGCAGGCGCTGCGCGACCGGCGCCAGGCCGTCGAGGCTGCGTTGCTGGAACAGGCTGTACTCAATGCGGTGGAAGCCGCTGAAGGCCGGGTCTTGTTCGCGTTTTTCGAAATAATCGGCCCGCGCATTGATTGCGTTGTCGAGTTCAGCCAGGCGTTGTGCGGCCGGGGCCAAACCCTGATAGGCCACGCGAGCGGTGGCATACAACGCCTGTGCCTGCGTCAGGTCGCCGGCGTCGATGGCCTGTTGCAGTGCGGTCACGGCCTTGATCAGCGCGCTGCCCTGGCTACTCAAGTACACCCGGAACTCCGACAACGGGCCGATAAAGGCCACCATCGACGGCTTGGCTTTGGCCTGGGCTTCGGATTCGGCGGTTGGCGTTACATGCAGAGTGCCGCGTGGATTGCTCAGCAGGCCGCAGGTAATCGCGTAGTCACCGGGTTGCAGGTTGGCATTGATCACCTGGCTCAAGCCGGGGGCGATGTTCTCGCGCTCCTCGACCACCAGCACGCCGTCGAGGATTTCCCATTCTACTGCCCGGTCGGAACGGTTGATGATCCGAAAACTCGCCGGCCCGGCGGGCACGGTCAGCGCATTGGGTTCGCAGGCGTGGGCATGGATGGTCACCGCAATTTCATTGCTGTGGGTCTGGCGCTTGGCGGCGGCCAGTTGCGAAGCGTAGTAGAACAGGCCGCCGGCGGCGATCATCACGACCACCGAGCCGGCCACCGCCCAGCGCAGGGCTCGGGGTGGCGAGGCGGGTTGAGGCGTTGGGTTGGTCAAGAGACGGTCCTTACTGGCTGGAAACGGAAGAGGGCGCGGCGACCGGTTTGGCCGCGGCGGCGGGCAGGAAGAACATCACCAACGCCACCACCAGGTAAATCAGATAGGCACCCAGGGTGCTCACGGTGGGTGCTTCCTGATAACCGAACATGCCGGCGAGCACCGAGCCCAGCGGGCTGTCCATCGGCAAGACAGTGCTGAAATCGAACAGCACGGTTTGCAGGTGATTCCACACCCCGGCTTCATGCAGGGCCTGCACCGAGTTGGCGAGGATGCCAGCGGCGACCACCAGGATAAACAGCCCGGTCCAGCGGAAAAACGCTGCCAGGTTCAGGCGCATGCTGCCGGTGTAAATCAGGAAACCCACAATGATCGCCAGCACCAGCCCGAGCAGTGCACCGATCGGCGCGCCAGGGCCTTCGCTCTGCTGGAACACCGCCAGCAGGAAAAACACCGTCTCCAAACCTTCACGGGCCACGGCGAAAAACACCATGAGGATCAGCGCGGTGACCTGGTGTTTCGAGCCGGTGAGCGCCTGATCGAGGGAGGCATGCAACGAATGCTTGATGGAGCGGGCCACCTTGCGCATCCAGAACACCATGGAGCTGAGAATGCCCACGGCGACCAGGCCGACGATGCCTTCAAACAGCTCCTGTTGTTTCTGCGGAAACTCGGCGCTCATCAATTCCAGACCACCGCCCACCAGCAGTGCCAGGGCCGCAGCGAGGAAAACCCCGATCCACACCGCCGGCATCCATTGACCCCGACCGGTCTGCTGCAGGTAACTGGCGATGATGCCAACGATCAACGCTGCTTCGATGCCTTCGCGCAGCATGATGAGAAAAGGGACAAGCATCGGGCACCACAAGGTAACTAGATAGGAAGCTAAGTTGTAACATAATGATACTCATTGCTAAACAGCAAATATTGACATTAGCTGAACGCTCGCTGAACGGTGGTGACGAATCCTCGCGACCCTTATGATGCAGGCCACCTCAACAGCTGTCGGATCGCCTGAAGCCCCATGTCCGAAAAAGACACCATCTCCCTGCACCTTGTGCGCGAAGCGCTGCTGCAAAGCTGCCCCCCCGGAGCGGCCAGTGCACAGGTGCTGACCAAGGTTGGCATCGACCCAGCGCTGCTGGCGCAGCCCGATGCACGGGTGTCGGCCACCACCTATGCACGGCTGTGGCGGCTGCTGGCCAGGCGCTCGGACGACGAGTTCTTCGGTATGGACCCGCGCAAGCTCAAGTCAGGCAGCCTGGCGTTTTTGTGCCGCGCCTGCATGGCGCAACCCACATTGGCTGCCGGCCTGGAAACCGGCCTGGGGTTTCTCTCGTTGATGCTGGAGCATCTACCCGCGCAGCTGGTGCGCCAACAAAGCCTGGCGGAAATTGTCCTGCTGGAGCCCGAGGCTGAGCCGCGTCGGGCGTTCACCTATTTCACCTACTGGATGATCGTGCACGGCGTCGCCTGTTGGCTGGCCGGGCGCCGCATTCCGATCTTGGCCATCGAACTGCGTTGCCCGCCGCCGGATTTCTGCGACGACTACCGCGTGATGTTCTCCGACAACCTGCGCTTCGATCGGCCACGCACGCGCATAATCTTCTCCGCCGACTGCCTGGACCTGCCGATCAAACGCAGCCCCCAGGAGCTTCAGCGCTTCCTCGCCCACGCTCCCGCGAACATCCTGGTCAAATACCGCGACCCCGAGAGCCTGGCCACCCGTATCAAACACGACCTGCGCCAACTGCCCCCAGACACCTGGCCGGAAACCGAAGCCCTGGCCGCCAGTCTGTGCATCTCCGCATCCACCTTGCGTCGTCGCCTGGCCGAGGAGGGGCAGACATACCAGGGCCTCAAAGACAGCGTGCGCAAGGAATTGGCAATTGTCTGGCTGGCCGAACCGCAGATCAGCTTTGCCGAAATCGCCGTGCGGCTGGGCTTTGCGGATGTGAGTTCTTTTTATAAGGCGTTTCGTAAGTGGTCTGGGTCGAATCCGGGGCATTATCGGAGTTTGATTCTTAACGATATTGGCTGAACTTCAGGCGTACAAGGAGATAGGTAATGCGCACGTCATGGTTATGGTTGATTTGCTGCGCGCTTTTCCCGTTGAACAGTTGGGCGCAGTTGGGGATCGGTGATTTCACGCTGGGCATGCCGCGCCAGCAGGTCATGGACATCCTGCATCGCCACTTCCCCTCGGTGGAGTTGGAACACAACCTCTCCTATCCGGTGCCTATGCCTTACTACCGCGCGCGCGAACCGTCCCGTCCGTATCTTTTAAAGGATGTACCGATCCATACCGTAGCGGCCTATTTCGACGAGGCTGACCGGCTCAAGCAACTGAGCATCAATTTCGATATCACCGACCCCGAACGAATCAAGGCGCTGATACCGCTTATGCACGAGGCACGGCTGGCGCCCGACACCCAAGGACGTCATGAACTCTTCAACAGTGATGGCGAGTTGACCTATTACGTGTCGCAACCCTATGGGTGGACAGTCGTGGAGATCGCCGACAGGGCCGCGTCGAAGGTTAATATTCCGATGCGTGCCCACGTAGATCAACAGATCAGGGCATTCAAGTAGCAAAGATGGGGCTGGGGGTAGAGAAACGTTTAAAACTACATGTCCCCGCTGGTCTACATCACTGTTAAATATTGTTTGGTAAGTTTCTGAAATATAAAGCTCAGGCTTCTAGCTTTATTGACGGCTTTTTTGTGCGCCTAACAGTAGCGTCGTGATAACACCCAATAAGCCAATAAGGCAGAAGACTGCAACAAGAACCAAAGTCGACGAAAAGCCGTATCTATCAACTAATCCTCCGAAGACAGTGTAGGAGGCGCCGATAATAACCGAGTTGACTAGATTTGCAGCGGACAGGCATGAGGCTCGGATGCGGGAATCGACATTGTCGTGAATATATGTTTCATATGACGTCTCATAGATGGCGGGGAGCGACATTATCAGGAGGAAACTTGCTGCTGAGGCATTCACGCCAATGTCCATTGATAAGATTAAAAGAAATAGGGTGATAATAAATGTTGTGGTGAATGCAACAATGCCGAGAGAAAATCTTGAGCAAACATAACCCGCAACTATAAACACTACAGCCGATATGGCTTCTACTGCAGCATATATTCCAGCAATCAAAGTGACATCTAAGCCTTGCAGCGAGAAAAAAGGTTGGCCGTAGATAAATAAAGGTACGGTTGAAAGCTCAAATAAAGCGAACCCAATGAACAAGGGTATAAGGAAAGCGCCGTTTTTTGAGCGGAAAAAGCATACCAGTGAATTGAAAACGCCTTCTGCTTCCCTATTGGGCACCCTACTTTTTGCACTGGGATTGAGGGAGGTGGAAAGAGGATTTTTTTCGGTCATGAATGAAACCATGATGGCTCCGATAAGTTTGGATATCGCAAAAAATATATAAACGCTGTTCCACGACATAGCCTCTTGCAAGGCGCCGCCAAGAAGCATGGATAAGCCTAATGAAACTGCACCGATAGCACGGGCGCGGGATATTATCCTCGGGTATTCCTCTGTTCTATTTTCGGCCAGTAGATTGTCATATAACAACGCTCTGTCCGCACCGGAGCCCATAGCAATACTGGCGCCGAAGAGGCAAAAGATAAACGCGAAAGGAATAAAATCGGAGAACAATAAAAACCCAATGCCGCTTATAAATAATCCCAAAAAACCAAGTGTTAGAGAGTGTTTACGTCCGTAGCGATCTGCAAGTAGACCGGATGGTATTTCCAAGGCTACACAAGAAAAGAATAAAAAAGACTGAAGAATGCCTATTTGTCCTTGGGTTATACCGAGTTGCAAAAGATAGAGTACAAATAAGCCTCTCTGGACATCCAGATTCATAAATATTGACAGCGTGTAATATGGGTTGTTGTTTTTCAAGGCGTTCCATGCTCTTTTTTATTTTAATGCTGATGTTTCGTAATTTTAAAAAAACAGGCGGCTTTGGCTGTCCGGATAGAATGATGAGCGTTCACGAGGTCTTCCTGCGGCAGGAGTTTACCGATGCGATCTCTTTCCAGCAGCAGTTTAGTAAGTGGTCAGCATCAAAATCTTGAGGAAAGCGAGTCACGATTTTGTATGAAATAGTGCATGGAATGTAGTAATGGCCAGGCACTAGGAATTAACTCACAACATCTTTCTCC
>NZ_JAEILC010000089.1:0-112194 GCF_016307435.1 Pseudomonas sp. S4_EA_1b
GGATGGCGTGGAATCCGCAGCCCTTGGCGTTGGCGGCGTTGATGTTGGCTTGAAGGTCGCGGATTTGTTGCTGGCAGGAGGCGGCGTTGTTGGTGTTGCCGGCGTTGCTGTTATTTGCGCCACCCAGTGCGGTCGACAGGGCGCCGGTGAGGGCGGATAGGTCTGCGGCGTGGGCGGGCAGGGTGAACAGGCTGAGCAGAACGGCGGTAGGTGCGAGAGTGGAAAGGCGCATGGCAAACCTCAATGTTTGATTGCCTGCGCAGGTCAGTGGCCCCGGGCTGGCGCATGGCAATTTCCCTATAGATGAGCGCCCAGGTGCGGCGAAATACTATTTGCTCAAATTTTGAGCTTCAACGCTGGGTCTCTTTAAATGTGATCGATTTCACAGTTTGGATTTGACTTCGGACCGGCTGATGCGCTCCTGTTTCACCTCCTGCGCATAACCCCTGAGCTTGCCCTGCTGGGCCGCGAGCAAATCACAAACCTTCTTCAGCGCCGCTGCCTGTTTGGGCAACGCGCCATCTGCCGCCAGGGTCGCTAGCTCCACCACCGACCAGCCGATCACCGCCGCTGCATCTTCCAGGTCATAGAACAGTTCCTGCTGGGCGGTTCGAGGGCCATCCAGATCATTTATTAATTCCGCCATCTGCTTCTCCGCTATTGCGCAATAAACCGTCGGTAAAACTCAGGCAAAGAAAAGCCCGCGATGGGGAGTGCGGGCTAAAAGGGATGTTCATTAGGAGCTGCTGAATTCACCTTAGGCGATCATCTGTGAAAGGTTTGTGAAACTGCATGGCAATGTGCGCCAAAAGTGTATGCCTCGATCCGCGCCTGGCTGTACGGGGCATTCGCCGGGATAAATCACTAGTGTTCCAGGCTTGCCCCATCTTTGTTCGGATACCTCGCGATGGTCATGTCTACCAGTTTGTTGTCAGCCTTTGTGCTGTTTGCCTTTGTCTCTTCGATAACCCCCGGCCCGAATAACACGATGTTGCTGGCTTCGGGGGTGAATTTTGGTTTTCGCCGCTCCATACCCCATGCGCTGGGCATCAGCATCGGCTTTATGCTGCTGGTGATTTCAGTCGGGTTGGGGTTGGGCGAGGTGTTCAAACTGTTGCCCTGGGCCTACACCCTGCTGCGCTACGTGGGAGCGACGTACCTGCTGTATTTGGCTTGGAAGATCGCCACGGCAGGCGGTATGTCCGATAGCACGGACGAGCGCGGCAAACCCATGACGTTCCTCGCTGCTGCCGCGTTCCAGTGGGTGAACCCCAAGGCCTGGATCATGGCGTTGGGCGCGATCACCACCTATACCCCCGCTGAAGGCTATGTGACCAACGTGCTGGTGATTGCATTGGTGTTCGCCGTGGTCAATCTGCCCAGCGTGTGTGTCTGGTTGGGCTGCGGCACGGGGCTGCGCAACTTGCTGCGTGAACCGCGTTGGGTGCGTCTGTTCAACGGGGTGATGGCCAGTTTGTTGGTGTTGTCGCTGTACCCGATGTTCTTGGCAGGGTAGGCGTTCAGACCGGCGAGATGGTCGCCAACAGGCCGATGCCGATGGTCAATACCAGAAAACCGAACAGGAAGATTGCCATCTTGGTCATAGGACCTCCGAAGGGAAGGGGAGTGGGAACGCTGGCCATTGTCCGCCCGGGCAGGTTTTCGGTACAGACGCAGATAACAAAGAAAAAACCGTATCAGATGCATCAGTCGCGCGGCTGCACCGGGCTTTGGAGGGCGTCGGGTTTTTCCAGATCAGTGCTTGAGACAGACGACGCTTTTGCCCCTAAGATGGCGCCCACGGCATCAACACAATAAGAGTGGGCCAACCCTCGATGGAAAGACGTCAATTCAGCGGTGGCATGAAGGGCAAGAACCTGCGCTACCTTAACGAAACCTCTCAACAACTGGCGTCGGTCACTCGCGTCGGGTTTCTGTTGCTCGAACATTTCTCCCTGCCGGCTTTCACCCAGACCCTCGACACCCTGGTCACCGCCAACCTGCTGCGCCCCGAGCTGTTCGCCACGCGCACCTTTGGCTGTGACGATGGCGAGGTTATCAGTGACCTGGGCCTGGTGATTCGCCCTGACGCATGCTTGGACGCGTCCGTGCTGCACGAACTGGACCTGCTGGTGATCTGCGGTGGCTTTCGCACTGAGCTAAAGGCCAGCGAAGACTTCATCCACCTGTTGCGCAGCGCCGCCGAGATGGGCGTGGGCTTGGCCGGGTTGTGGAACGGGTCTTGGTTTCTTGGGCGGGCCGGGTTGTTGCAGGGCTATCAGTGCGCCATTCACCCGGAACATCGCCCGGCCCTGGCCGAGGTATCCAAGGCCGCCAAGGTCACCAGCGAACCCTTTGTGATCGACCGCGACCGCCTGACTGCATCGAGCCCCTCAGGCGCATTCCATATGGCGTTGGACTGGATCAAGAGCCTGCATGGCAAGGCGTTGGTGGAAGGCATCGAAGACATCCTCGCATTTGAGGAGTCACGCTACCGGCGTATAAAGCCGACTGAGAACATCAGCGTCAGCGCCCCGCTACGGGAAGTGGTTAAGCTGATGGATGCCAACCTCGAAGAACCGCTGGAACTCGACCAGTTGGCGGTCTACGCCGGCCGGTCGCGGCGGCAGTTGGAGCGCCTGTTCAAAGAGCAACTGGGCACCACGCCGCAGCGCTATTACATGGAGTTGCGTGTGACTGAAGCGCGCCGACTGCTACAACACACCGAGCTGTCCCAAGTGGAGGTGCTGGTGGCCTGCGGGTTCGTATCGCCGAGCCATTTCAGCAAGTGCTACAGCGCCTACTTCGGCTACCGCCCCTCGAAAGAGAAGCGCCTGGTCAAGTAGCATGGGCACCGTCTGGAATTTTTCCGAGGAGTGCCGATGTCGATCACCTTGAAGGACCGCTACCGTGGCAGCTTGCTGGGCCTGGCCTGCGGCGATGCTGTGGGGACCACCCTGGAATTCAAACGTCGGGGCAGTTTTGCGCCGATCACCGATATGGTCGGCGGCGGGCCGTTCAATCTCAAGCCGGGGCAGTGGACGGACGATACATCCATGGCTCTGTGCCTGGCCGAGAGCCTGCTGCAAAAAGGTGGGTTCGATGCCCGTGACCAGATGGGGCGCTACCTCAACTGGTGGCAGTGGGGCTATTTGAGTTCGACCGGCGACTGTTTCGATATCGGCATGACCGTGCGCGAGGCGCTGACGCTGTTCCAGAACACCGACAACCCGTTCGCCGGCTCAACCGATCCCTATTCGGCCGGCAACGGCTCGATGATGCGCCTGGCGCCCGTGGTGTTGTTTTATTACCCGGACCTGCAAAATGTCCGCACCTTCAGCGTCGACAGTTCCCGCACCACTCACGCCGCCCAGGAAGCCATTGACTGCTGCCTGGTGTTGGCACAGGCCATCTGTAATGCCCTCGGCGGCGCGTCGAAAGCGCAAGTGCTGGAGTTGGCCGATGTACCGTTGACGGCACCCAAGGTGAAGGCCATTGCGGCAGGCGGGTACCGTGACAAACCCTGCGCCGAGATTGTTGGCTCGGGCTATTCGGTGGCCTCTCTGGAAGCAGCGCTGTGGTGCTTTGATCACACCGATAGCTTTGCCGATGCGGTACTGGCGGCGGCCAACCTGGGCGATGACGCCGACACCACCGCCGCTATAGTTGGTCAATTGGCCGGTGCCTATTACGGGCCAGCGGCGATTCCCTCCGAATGGCTGGGACGGTTATGGATGGCGGATGAGATCCAGGGGATGGCCGACGGATTGTGCAATGCCGCAGGTCATGCGGCCTGACACGCGCCGCTAAAAACGCTCCAGCCGATAAGGCGCCAGTGCCGGCAACCCTGCTGGCATTGGCCCGTCTGCCGCCAACCCGGCGACCATCTCTGCCGTGATCGCTGCCTGGGTCAAGCCCAGGTGCTGGTGCCCGAAGGCTAGGAGTACCTTGCCGTCGGCCACCCGATCGATGATCGGTAGCGAGTCGGGTAGCGACGGTCGAAAGCCCATCCACGGCGTGGCGTCCCTGGCGTCCAGTTCTTCGCGGAACAGCCCATGGCTTAACCGCTGCAACTGCCACGCGCGCTGCATATTGGCGGGGCGTTCAAGCCCGGCGAACTCCACCGTACCGGCCAGGCGTAGGCCGCCGGTCATGGGGGTCATGATGAATTTGCGCTCCAGGGAGGTCACGGCGAACGGCAGGCGCTGGTGCTCATGGGGCAGCATCAGGTGGTAGCCGCGTTCGGTGTCCAGCGGGATGGCTTTACCGGTCAGGGTCGCTGTCAGCGCCGCCGAATGCGCGCCGCAGGCGATCAGCACCTGACGCGCCAGTAGCGGCGCGTGGTCGGTGAACAAGCAGACGCCCTCCGCATCGGGTTGCCCGCTGACCACACGATGCCGAAGAAACTGCACGCCCGCAGCTTCAGCGGCGCTGACCAGTTCGCCCACCACGTGGAACGGGTCGACAAAGTGCCCGGTGGCCGGGAAGAACAGCCCGCCTTGTAGGCGTTCGCTCAAGTGCGGCGCCGCCGCGCGAATCGCCTCGGCAGACCAGTACTCCATCGGCACGTTTTGCTGCTGCATGCGGTGCTGCAACCCCTGGATATCCGCCCGTGACTCGGCCCGTTCGAACACCAGCAGCGAGCCGTCCTGGCGCATCAGCTGCGGCCGATCCAGGCTGGCCAGCAAGCGTTGCCAGGCGCCCAGGCTTTGCTCGTTAAGCGCACGAAGGCCGGCCACCGTGCGCTGGTAAGGCGCCGCGCGCAGGTTGAGCAGCAGACGCGTAAACCAGGGCAGGGCGCGGGGCAGGTAGCGCCAGTCCAGGCGTAGCGGGCCCATGGGGTCCATCAGCATGGCGGGCAGGCGCTTGAGAATCGAATAGTCGGCGATCGGGAATACCTGCTCGGTGGCCAGGTGCCCGGCGTTGCCATAGGAGGCCCCCATGCCCGGGGCTTGCGGATCGATGACCACCACCTGGCGGCCCTGGCGCGCCAGATGCAACGCGCAAGCCACGCCGATAATGCCGGCGCCGACCACCACGATATCCCTACGGCTCATCGGCTATGCCTCTCTCTGTGCGTCGGCCAAGGCTTTCACGTTGCGCCGGTTGACCATCGCGGCGATCACGGCGGCGCGTACGCACTCAGGCACAATGCTGTTCCGCCGACCAGTTGGCATACCACTGGCGGAACAACGCGAACTGCTGCTCGGCATAACGCCGCTGGGCGTCACTGAGCACGTCGGTCGCATTGAAGTGCAGGTCGTAGCCTGTGTCGCCGTTGAGCACCATCAAGTATTTGTAGTACAGCACCAGGTCGCAGCCTTCATCGAATGATGACAACACCGCCAGCGCGCTTTCCAGTTCGCGGGCCAGGCGTCGTGCCTTGGCATCGCCCTTGGCCGCCTGTTGGCTCAGCGTCACCAAGTGCAGCACTTCCCGCGGCAGGGCATTACCGACGCCGGTGATGGCGCCGGTGGCGTTGCAGTTGACGAAACCGTGCACCACCTGGGTGTCCACACCCACCATCAGGGTCACGCTATCGTCCTGGGAGGTGATGTGTTCGGCGGCGTAGCGCAGGTCGGCGCCACCGCCGAATTCCTTGAAGCCGATGAGATTCGGGTGCTCGCGGCGCAGTTCGAAGAACAGCTCGGCGCGGGTGGCGAAGCCGTAGTAGGGGCTGTTGTAGATCACCGCCGGCAGCTCCGGCGCGGCATTGAGGATGGCAGCGAAGTGCGCCTTTTGTGCGGTGACGGACGCACCACGGGACAGCACCCGAGGAATCACCATCAAGCCATGGGCGCCGACCTTGGCAGCATGGGCGGCGTGGGACACCGCTTCACGGCTATTGACCGCTCCCGTACCGACAATGGTCGGCACCTCAGCCGCTACCAACCGCGCCACGCCTTCCTGGCGCTGGGCTTCGGTGAGCAACGGCCAGTCGCCCATGGAGCCGCAGTACACCACCGCGCTCATGCCGGCTTCGATCAGTTCGCGGCCCTTGGCGACCAGCGCATCGAAGTCCGGTTGGCGCTGGGCGGTGCAAGGGGTCATCAGGGCCGGGATGCAGCCGGCGAAAACGCTGTCGCTCATAGTCGTACTCCTTCAAGTCAAATGGGGGTGGGCTTAAATGCCCCAGGCGAAAGGGTCTTGCTCGTCGATCAGCAGCACGCTGTCGGCGGTCATATAGGCGCGGCCGGTAATGAAGGGGATGACCCGCTCGCCGTCCCATTCGTAATGGCCCGTGAACTGGCTGCCGGTGATGCTGGCCTGGGTCCATGTCTGGCCGGGCGCGAGTGTTCCATCGGCGGCCAGGCACGCGAGTTTGGCGCTGGTGCCGGTGCCGCAGGGCGAGCGGTCGTAGGCTTTGCCGGGGCACATCACGAAGTTGCGGCTATCGGCGTCGGGGTCGCTGGCGAACAGTTCGATATGGTCGATCAGCGCGCCATCGGCGCCATGGATACCCTGGTTTTCCAGGGCCTTGAGCATCGCCCAGGTGTACTCGGTGAGGGCGTCGACGTTGTTCATCTCCAACGTCTTGCCATGCTCGGAGACCAGGAAAAACCAGTTACCGCCCCAAGCGATATCGCCCTTGACCACGCCGTGGCCGGGCACGTCCACCGCCACCTGGTGGCGAAAACGGTAGGCCGGTACGTTGCGCAGGGTGACCGCGCCGTCCTCGTGCAGCGTCGCGGCCACCGGGCCCACCGGCGTGTCAATCATGTGCACTCCCGGTGCGATATGCCCCAAATGATGCAGCGAGGCGACCAAACCGATGGTGCCGTGACCACACATGCCCAGGTAGCCGGCGTTATTGAAGAAGATCACCCCGCAGGTGGCGCCCGCTGTGACCGGCTCGCAGTACAGCGCGCCGACCAGTACGTCGTTGCCACGGGGCTCCAACAGGCAGGCGCGGCGCCACTGATCGTGTTCGTTGCGCAAGCTATCCAGTTGCGCGGCAATGCTGCCGCCGCTCAGAGCCGGGAAGCCGCTGAGGATCAGGCGCGTGGGTTCGCCGCCGGTGTGGGAGTCGATCACATGCAATCGTTTCATCAGACGCTCCAATCAATGAGTGGCCGAGGGCGGTTGCCGCCGAAAGAACGCGGTTCCCAGCAGCATGTAGAGGGCGGCGGACAGTAGCGCCGAGAAGATCAACGCAATCGGGTCGGTGCGTTGTGGGTTACTGGAGCGCCATCCACGGCCCTACAGTGAACTCACCGGCGCGCAGGCGATTGATGGTTTACGCGGCCATCGATGACGAAATCGGCACAGTTTTACCTGGCTCGACAGTGCGGCGGGCATCATGCAATCTGCTACGCGAAAAGGCTCAACCGGGGAGGCGATCATGCTGCACAGCGTATTTGCGGGCCTTTGCCAGGGTGAGGCAGCCGCTCGCCCCGACAGCCTCGAACAGCTGGTAAGCGCCGTCGCGCAGTTGCTGCCGATGCTGGATGTGATCCCCAACGCCGCGATTTTCATCAAGGATATGCAAGCTCGCTACGCCCTGGCCAACCGCACGTTGGTGCAGCGCTGTGGCCTCAAACAGCTGCAACCGCTGCTGGGCAAGACCAGCGCCGAGGTGTTCCCCGCCCAACTGGGGCCGGGCTATACCGAGCAGGATCGACGGGTGCTGGAGGAGGGCTTGGTGCTGGCAGATCAACTCGAACTGCACCTGTACGGCAGCCGCGAACCGGGATGGTGCTTGACCCACAAATGGCCGCTGTACAACCGTGGGGGCGCGATTATCGGCCTGGCCGGCATCTCGGTGGACCTGCAATCGGCCAGCGAAACCCACCCGGCCTATCAGCGCCTGGCCGCCGTCGATGAGCATATTCGCCGCCACTTCAACCGCCGCGTCACCCTCGGTGAGCTGACGCACATCGCCGGCATTTCCGTGGCGCAGTTGGAGCGTTACTGCAAGCGCGTCTTCAACCTGACGCCGCGCCAGATGATCCAGAAAGTACGCCTGGAACACGCCCACCGCTTGCTGCACAGCGAACTGCCGATCACCGAGGTCGCCTTGCAGTGCGGCTATACCGACCACAGCGCGTTTACCCGGCAGTTCAAGGCGTCCACGGGGTTTACGCCGCGCCAGTACCGGCAGGCGACGGGGGGAGGGCCCGCGTTGGCGTGATTGCGATGCAACGAATGGCGCCCGTACCCCTCATATGCTTACGAGTCACTTTTTACGACGACAGGTATCAAGCTTATGACGGCGGCGGACAACACCCATGTGAACTGGCTGGTGGAACAATCGATGCTGCACGCGGCGCGTCAGCGCGCCAAGCTCTATTCGGGGCAGGGTCGGATGTGGCAACAGCCGTACGCACAGACGCGGCCGCGGGATGCGTCGGCGCTGTCTTCGGTGTGGTTTACCGCGTACCCGGCGTCCATCGTGACCCGCGACGGCGGCACGGTCCTGGAGGCGTTGGGGGATGAAAGCCTGTGGCACGCCTTGTCGAAAATCGGCATCCAGGGCATTCATAACGGCCCGCTGAAAAAGTCCGGTGGCCTTAACGGCACGCGACACACCCCGACCATCGACGGCAATTTCGACCGCATCAGTTTCGAGATCGACCCACAGCTGGGCACCGAGGCGCAATTGCAAGCGCTGACACGCATGGCCGCTGCCCACAACGCGGTGATTATCGATGACGTGATCCCGTCCCACACCGGCAAAGGCGCGGACTTCCGCCTGGCCGAGATGGCTTATGAGGATTACCCCGGCCTCTACCACATGGTGGAAATCCGCGAGGACGACTGGCCATTGCTGCCCGACGTGGCCGAGGGGCGCGACGCGCAGAACCTCAGCCCATTGCAGGTGGACGCGCTGCGCGACAAGCACTACATCGTCGGCCAGTTACAGCGAGTGATCTTCTTCGAGCCTGGCGTCAAGGAAACCGATTGGAGCGCCACACCGGTGGTGGTCGGCGTCGACGGCAAGCCGCGCCGCTGGGTGTACCTGCATTACTTCAAGGAAGGCCAGCCATCGCTCAACTGGCTCGACCCTTCGTTTGCCGCGCAGCAAATGATCATCGGTGATGCGCTGCATGCCATCGACGTGATGGGCGCGAAGATTCTGCGCCTGGACGCCAACGGTTTTCTCGGTGTGGAGCGCAAGCTTGAGGGCGGCGCATGGTCCGAAAGCCACCCGCTGTCGATCACCGGTAACCAACTGATCGGTGGCGCGATTCGCAAGGCCGGCGGTTTCAGCTTCCAGGAATTGAACCTCACCGTGGATGACATCGCCTCCATGTCCCACGGCGGCGCCGACCTGTCCTATGACTTCATCACCCGGCCGGCGTACCAGCACGCCCTGTTGATGGGGGATGCCGAATTCCTGCGCTTGATGCTGCGCGAGATGCACCGCCAGGGCATCGACCCCGGCTCGCTGATCCACGCCCTGCAAAACCACGATGAACTGACCCTGGAGCTGGTGCACTTCTGGACCCTGCATGCCCATGACAGCTTCCTCTATCAGGGCCAGACCTTCCCCGGCAACATCCTGCGCGAGCACATCCGCGAGCAGATGTACGAGCGCCTGACCGGCGAACATGCGCCGTACAACCTCAAATTCGTGACCAACGGCGTGTCCTGCACCACCGTCAGTATCATCACGGCGGCGCTGGGTATTCGTGACTTGGACGCCATCACGGCGGCCGATATTCAGCAGATCCAGCAGATCCACCTGTTGCTGGTCATGTACAACGCAATGCAGCCTGGGGTGTTCGCACTGTCCGGTTGGGATTTGGTGGGGGCGCTGCCGCTGGCGGCGGATGAGGTTGCGCACCTGATGCAGGACGGCGACACGCGCTGGATTCATCGCGGCGCTTACGACCTGGTGGACTTGAACCCGGAAGCGGAACTGTCCGCCGGTCTGATGCCGCGCTCAAAGAGTCTATACGGCAGCCTGAACCAGCAATTGCAAGACCCGCAGTCGTTCGCCTCGCAACTGCAGAAGATTCTCGCCGTGCGCCGCGCTTATGACATTGCCGCCAGCCGCCAGACTCTGGTCCCGGATGTGGAGCATCCAGGGTTGCTGATCATGGTCCACGAACTGCCGGCCGGTAAGGGCACGCAAATCACCGCGCTGAACTTCGGCGCCACGCCCATCACTGAAACCTTGCACTTGCCCAACATTGCGCCGGGCCCGGTGGTGGACATTATCAATGAGCGGGTCGAGGGTGACCTGACCGAAGACGGCGCCTTTACCATCACCCTGGATGCTTACGAGGGCCTGGCGCTGCGGGTGGTCAGCAGCACGCCGATGTAGGGGAGAGGGCCGCTTCGCGTCTCAGCGCGGGGCAAGCCCTAATGCCAGTCAGCTAAGGCTCAGTTGATCCAGCCCAGGCAATGGCTATCAAAAGTTGGAGGGGGCTTACGCCCGATGGCGGTGTGTCAGTGGCAGAGGGGCTGATTGACCCAGCGCTATCGGGGGCAAGCCCCCTCCCACATTCCCGCTCACCACAAAATACGCCCAATGGGCCCGCAGGCACCGGGGCGATGGGGTCTTCCGGAGGGCATCAGACCACGAAGCGATTGACCAACTGGTTCAGGTTCGCCGCCAGCTTCGACATCTCGCCACAGGCGCTGGCCGTCTGGCTGGCACCGGCGGCGCTTTGGGTGGCCAGTTCGCGGATGCTCACCAAGTTGCGGTCCACTTCGCGCGCGACGTGGGATTGTTCTTCCGAAGCGGTGGCGATCAGCATATTGCGTTCGTTGATCTGGATAATCGCCGCTGCAATCTGATCCAGCGAACTGCTGGCTTCCTGGGCCACGCCGAGGGATTCGGTGGCCAGCTCCTTGCTGGTGCCCATGGCCTTGACCGCGTCGTCGGATTCGTTCTGGATCGCGGCGATCATCTGCTCGATCTCCTGGGTCGACACCTGGGTGCGGTGCGCCAGCGCGCGGACTTCATCGGCAACCACCGCGAAGCCACGGCCCTGCTCACCGGCACGCGCGGCTTCGATGGCGGCGTTGAGGGCCAGCAGGTTGGTCTGTTCGGCAATGGCGCGGATTACTTCCACCACTTTACTGATGCCCTGGGCGCGGTTGGACAGGCCCTGGATCTGCTCGCTGGTGTTTTCCACATTACCCGACAGTTTTTCGATGGAGCGCAGCGTCTGCGTGACGCGCTCCAGGCCCACTTCGGTGAAGCCCTGGCTGCGTTTGGATTCCTGGGCGGCGGACTCGGCATTGCGCGCCACTTCATCCACGGCCGCGCTCATTTCGGTAACGGCGGTGGCCGCCTGATTCACTTCATCGTTTTGCGATACCAGGCCACGGCTGGACTGTTCGGTGACGGCGGTCATTTCTTCGGAGGCCGCGGCCAGCTGTGCGGACGAGTCGGAAATCTGCAGGATGGTGTTGCGCAGGTTGGTCTGCATCTGCGCCAGCGCTTTCAACAGTCGACCGGCTTCATCCGTGCCATGCACACTGACTTCTTTGGACAGGTCGCTGTTAGCAATACGTTCGGCCACCGACAGGGCATCGCCAATGGGCGAGGTGATGCTGCGGGTCAACAGGAACGCCAGGCCGGCGGTCATCGCGATCACCAGTACGATCAAGCCAATTACCAGCCAGGTGCCGGCGTTGAAGGTGTCCGTGGCGGTTTGGCCGGCTTTCGCTGCACCTTCGTTGTTGAAGTCGGTCAGGGCCTTGATCTGGCCTTCCATGGCATTGGTCAGCGGGCGGATGCCGCTGGCGACCAATTTGACGACGCCAGCGGTGTCGCCCTGCTTGAGCAGCGGCTCCAGCGCGTCCAGCTGCTTGGAATAACCGTCAGCCGAGGTTTTCACGGCGGTGAACAGGGCTCGTTCCTGATCGCTTGCAATAAGTGGTTCATAGTTGGATACCGCATCGCTGAATGCTGTGCGATAGCCCGGAAAATCCGCCAGCGTCTTCTGAATCGTTTCAGGGTCGGCGACGGCCCGCTGGGTTTCCAGGCGCAGGCGCAATACCGTGGCGTTCATCAGAGCGGTTTGGCGGATGCTCGCCATCCAATTGAGTTCCACATCCTTTTCCGAGTCACGCAACTTGCCCATTTGCAAAATGGCAATTACGCCGAGCACCAGCACTAAGGCGATGATCGCGGAAAAAAACAACGCGGCACGGGGGGCAAGGTTCAGGTTTCTCAGGCGCATGGGGCGTACTCATAAGGAGGAAAGCGAGCAGTTCTTACAAGCTATCGGCCAGACGCCGCAAAATTGAATACCCACGGGCAGCAGCGGACGACTGGTAGGGAAGAGGGTAGTCTGAAAAACCCAATCGCCATGGCGTCGACGTGAGAGCAGTCAAGGCGCCGTTTCACCCAAACCGGGGTCCACGCGCTCGCCGATATCCTTGAGGCGCGCCAGTTGGTCTACTACGCTGGGCGCTTCGTCCAGACAACTCACGAAGGTCCACAGATAAGTCATCACCGCATACACATGCCCGGCCTTCACCGCAGGGGAGAGCGCCAGCTGGGTAATCGCGACCACGAACAGCAAGGCCGCCAACAGCCCGATGGTGAGAAAGGCGATGGCCTCACGGTCCGACAAGCGAATGCGCAATCGCGACAGCACCCGGTAATGACGGCGTAGCGTATGAGCGCCGACTTGCTCCACTAGGCTGATTTCCTTTTCCAGTCGGTTGTTCAGGCGCTCATGCAGTCGTTGATTGCGCCGCGCAAAGCCTGGCACCACCATCAGACACAGCCCCAGTGCCCCAAGGCA
The DNA here is from genome assembly GCF_016307435.1 of Pseudomonas sp. S4_EA_1b. Taxonomy (NCBI): domain Bacteria; kingdom Pseudomonadati; phylum Pseudomonadota; class Gammaproteobacteria; order Pseudomonadales; family Pseudomonadaceae; genus Pseudomonas; species Pseudomonas sp. S4_EA_1b. The sequence continues at coordinate 12,711 of NZ_JAEILC010000089.1, forward strand.
TGCCAGCCCAACCCAGGGTTCGATCGCCAGCAGCATGGCGGCGGCGCCAACGATGGAGACCAATGCGGTGGCAATGGTGGGCACGTGCTTCTCAAAGAAGTCCACAAATTCCCGTGCCAGTACCACTCTCGCGGCTGACTTGGAGGTGCTGTGGCGTTGCAGGCGCTGATTGAGGATCACCGGCACCGCAAGGTCAGCATAGATGCGGGTAAATGTTCGCGTATCCAATGCGCGTCTCGCCGCGCCGACTACCCAGAAACCCAGGACCACGGCGGCATAAAGTAGTGCGCTCTTGCCATCGCCACGAATAATGGCGTCCACGGCAAACCCCGCGAACATGGGGTAAGCCAGCAGTAAGGCATTTTCCAGCGCCACCAGGGACAGGGTGCAGAACAACTTGCCGGGGTAGGCTTTGGCGATGGCTTTGAGCGTCTGGCTGGCCGATTGTTGGCCGATCTGGCGGCTGGGTTCGTTCAGTAATGGCGGTGTGACGGACGGCATGGGGCACCTGGTGTGCGTAACGTACGGTGTTGAGGCATGGATGTACCGGCATACAGGCCGCGCGTGATGTCGAGCAGGTAGCGCGTCTCTGCGGTCATCAATAACAGGTCGGTTTGCACTTCTTCGATCACCATCTCCAGGATGATCAAGATGCAAATGGCCGGCGCCAGCAGCAGCCAGTGGTAGTAGCACTGGGTAAACAACGAGGCCACAACCCCGATGATCCACAGCGACAGCACCAGACGCGGCGCGTGTTTTTGCAGGGGAATCCAGAAGCGCTGTAGTTTCCTGAGCTTAGCGCTGCAGCGCTTTATGGAGTCTTCCAGTTGCGTCAGGTCAAGCATGGTCCGGTCGCGAATAGAGTTAGACATGGATGCAATCCGTGGGTGAATTACAACGGTGGTGTAGTTGGCCCGCTCAGCGCCCGCGCAGGTAACACACGGTTCAGCCAGGCCAGATTGATATGTTTGACTTGCACCCATTTGCCGTTCTGGGGCGTTCCTTCGCAGCTTTTAAAAGCGATACAGCGTCCTTGTGTGTCCAGCAAGGCGAAATGGCGATAGCGTTCAACGCCCTTGAATCCGAGGACAAAAAAACACATGCCTGCACCTGGGGCGGTTGGGTTTCAGATAGCGACCGGTCGTTCTGGCCACGTCAGTTCGAACAGGCTGCCGCCACTCTCCAGATTGCGGCAGGTCACGCGGCCCTCGTGGGCCATGGCAATGGCGCGCACCACCGCCAGCCCCAGGCCGCTGCCGCCCTGGGCGCGGGAGCGAGAGCTTTCCCCACGCTGGAATGGCTCAAAGATATGCGCGGCGAACGCTTCGTCGATGCCCGGCCCTGCATCCGCGACGCTCAAGGTATTGACGCCGTCCAGGCTGCCCAGGCTCACCGTGACGGTGCCTGGAGTGGCGTGCCGCTTGAGGTTGTCGAGCATGGCTAGCAGGGCCTGACGAATGCGTGCGGGGTCGCAATGCACCGGTTTCCTGAGCAGGTCCATATGCAGGGTGAATCCGCAGGCTTGCAGGCCCGGTTCGAACAGACGCGCGTCAGCCTCGATCTCGTCGGCCAAGTCGGCCCGTTGGATATGCACATCCAGGTAACCATTGTCTGCCAGGCCCACGACCCGCAGGTCTTCGATCAGTCGGGTCAGGCCCTCGACCTGGCCCAGCAGGCTGTAGAACTGTGCTTGATCCGGAGGAAAGACCCCTTCGGCCAACCCTTGCAGGCGACCGCGCAGGATAGTCAGCGGGGTGCGCAGTTCATGGGCAATCGCGGCGTTCCAGAATGACTGCTCTTGGGCCATGCGCTTCAAACGTGCGGCCATGCTGTTGAAGTCATCCACTAGCACGCTGGCCTCGGCCAATGCGCGATCGGACGCCGTCGCCCGGGCATCCAGGTCGCCGTCGGCAAGGCGGCGAAGGCTGGCCGCCACCGAGTTCAACGGCATCAGAATGCGCCGGGACAATTTGATTGCCACCACCGCACCCACGGCCAAGCTGATGGCGGTGACCAAACCCATCCAGAGCCACTCGACACCGGTTGGCAGCCACTCGTCCACATCGATATCCGTGGGTGGCCAGAACATCCAGAGCAGCGCGTAAAACACATAGGAGCCGACGACCGCGAGGGCGATCACGCAGAGCACCACGGCAGACATCGACAGAATAATCTGCCGGCTCAAGCTATTGGCGGTCCTCATGGGTGGCTCCCAAACCGGTAACCCACCCCGCGGATGCTCGCCGGCACACCTTGCAGGCCCAGGTCTTCGATCTTGCGGCGCAATTTGCTGATATGGCTGTCCACCGTACGCTCCAGGCTGTCGCTCTCTGGCGAGCACAGCGCGAGCAACTCGGCGCGACTGAATACGCGCCTGGGGGCTTTGGCCAGCTGTGCCAACAAGCGGAATTCCGTCGCGGTCAGGCTTAATGCGTGCTGTTGTGTGCCGATTCGCACGTTGACTTCATGGCTGTCGACGTCGATTTCAAAACCCTCCACCCGCAACACGCGCTGGCCGCTGCCATAGCCCTGGTCGCGGGAGCGGCGCAGGACCGCCTGGGTCCTGGCCACCACCTCGGCGGGGTTGAACGGTTTGACGATGTAGTCGTCGGCGCCGATGCGCAGCCCCATCAACTTGTCCATGTCCTGGTCCTGGGCGGTCAGCATGATCACTGGGGTGTTGCCGCGGTGGCGGATCTCGGCCAGTACCATCCAGCCATCCAGTTGTGGCATCAACACGTCCAGCAGCACCAGGTCGGGCTTGAGGGTTTGATGCAGTTCCAGCGCGCGCCGCCCATCCAGGGCATGGACGGTCTGAAAGCCACTGCGTTTGAGGTACGCGGCGAGGATGTCGGCGATTTGCGGCTCGTCTTCGGCAATCAATACCAGAGCCTGGGATTGAGCGGCGAAGTCCGCTGGTGTCGAAGTCAGGTGCGATTCAGTCATGGTCGGCTCGGTGGTGCGGTTCGATGGTCGCAGTATGGCCAATTACCAGGGGGCGACGAAGCCTACTGTGCATCACATGCGTGCGCTTTCATGGGAGGTTTTATGGAGGAACGATGGAGACGCGGGATTATTTGCGTATACGGTACTCAGCCAGGTTGGGCGGCGCACCCGAGGCTGCAGAGTGGCGCGAATACCGCTACGCTGGCGCGTCCCATCATAAACAGGAGAGTGTGATGCGTATCGAAGACCTGCCACGAGAAGGCGGTTGCCGCTGTAATCGCGTGCGTTTGCGCGTGGCCCATGCACCGGTGATGACCATGGCCTGTCATTGCACCGGCTGCCAAAAGATGAGCGCCAGTGCGTTCTCTTTGAGTGCGCTATTCATCGCGGATGCGTTTACCGTCACCCAAGGTTCCCCGGTGATCGGTGGCCTGCACGGCGCGGACCGCCATTACTGCTGCCCCCACTGTATGAGTTGGTTATTTACGCGCCCCCATGGCATCGACGGCTTCGTTAACGTGCGGGCAACGATGTTGGACAGCGCGGCCGATTTTGCACCGTTCATGGAGACCTGGACCTGTGAAAAGCTGCCCTGGGCGCTCACGCCGGCGGTCGAAAGCTTCGCGCAATTGCCCGCGCCCGAGGACTTTCCACGCTTGATGCAGGCCTATGCCGAGCTGACCTCGCACTGATCTCAGTCGATCAGCGCCAGCAGGTCGGTGTCGCCCACATCCTGACCCGCCTGGGTCAGCAGGGTGGTTACCTGGCCTCGGTGGTGGGTCTGGTGATTGAAAAAATGCACGATAAGACTGGCGAATGGTTTGTTGGCGCCAACGCCGCGCATATTGTGGTAGTGCAAGCGCTGATCGAGGTCGCTCTCGGTCAGGCTGTGAGCCCAATCGATAATCATCTGGTCCAGCCAGGCGCGCCGTGCGGACAATTCATGCAGGTCGGCGAAGGCCAGTTGTTTGAGGTCCGGGGGCAGGGCGACGCTGCTCAATGGGGCCAACGCCGAGTAGCCGGCAGGGTGCTCGGCAAAGCGTTTGAGCCACACGGTGTCGCCCAGGATCAGGTGGTTGAGGGTGCCGAAGATCGAACCGAAGAACGCGTGACGGTCCATGCGTAAGTCAGCGTCGCTCAGCCTGCCGGCGGCGGCGTAGACCTTGCGGTTCATCCACTGGTTGTAGGTGGCCAAGAGTGTGAAATGTTCGATGCGGTTCATGTGCCATGCCCGGGGGTGGAGGACTGAGCCATCATAGTGCGTGAGCAGCGTGCCCGCATCATCGGACGCTTGGACGCAACCGCTTCAAATACCCTGCGCAGCGAGTACGGCCAGATAGATCAAAACCAGCCCGCACGTGGCATAACTGATGCGGTGCCATCGCGCCGAGGCATGCTTGCGCATCAGGTTGACCAGCGCGGCGGTCAAGAAACACGACAACACCGAGGCGAGCATAAACCCGGCAAAGAACATCAGCGTCTGCCCATGGCTCGGCGTGGCGCCGACGATGCCGGACAAGGCGCTGCCCAGCGCGCCCCAGTACACGATGTTTTTCGGGTTGGCCAGCGAGATTGCCGCGCCCACTGCCAGCGCACTCTGCCCGGAGCCGGCCGGGGCATTGTCCATGGCTGGCAAGCGCCAGGCATCCAGCAGGCTGCGCACGCCGAGCCAGGCCAGGTACAACGCGCAGATCACCGTTAGGGGCACACGCACGGCATCATGCTGGATCAACAGCGCAATGCCGGTCAGACCGATCACGGCCCATACCGCATCGCCCACCAGCGAACCGACTTGCACCAGCAACGCCGGGGTGAACCCGTGCAGCAAGCCACGGCGCAGGGTCTCGGCCAGCACCGCACCGGGAGAGAGGCAAAAGACAAAACCGAATACCAGTGCGTAAAGAAAAATCGTCAGCATGCCCGCGTTCCCATCCAGTGATGGCCGGCAGTGTGCCGCCGCGTCGCACAGGTGTCTTGGATCAGATTGCGTTGTTCAGCGCTGCAGCACGTTTTGGTAGCGCCCCGGCGTGATGCCATAGGCGGCGCGGAAATGCCGGTTGAGGTGGCTCTGATCGGCGAAGCCCAGGTCATGGGCGACCTGGCCGGCCGATACACCGTTGCGCAGTAAGCCTTTGGCACGACGAGTGCGCAGTTGCATGGCCCATTGGCGCGGGCTGAGGCCCGTTTCTTTCTGGAAGGTGCGCAGCAGGTGGAATTTGGACAGCCCCAGCTCATCGCCCAACTGTTCCAGCGGCAGCGATTGATGCAACTGCTCGGCGAGCAATTCCTGGGCACGGCTGATCAGGCTGTTACCGGTGGCCGTGGTGCTGGGCAGGCGCACGCCGCTGAGGCTGACCACCTCGGCGAGCGCCAGGACAAGGGCGTCCTCGTTCAATTCCCGTATCAGCGCATCGGTACTCAAGGCGCCGTGCACCGCAGCCGCCAGGCGCTGAGCAAGGGCTGGCTGAAAGCACACGGCGCGATCGAATTCCACGTACGCCAGCCCCAGGTCGTGGGCCAACTGATCCGCCGTGGCATACAGGCTGACAAATTGCCAAGGCGCGCCATCAGCCGCGCCGCCGCCCTGGATTTGTCCGGGGTTGTACAGCGTGATGCTGCCCGGCCCGGCGACAAACTCACGCCGGTCGAGCCACACGTTTTCCTCGCCGATAAGATTCACGCCGATCACGCACTCGTCGTGGCTGTGACGGGCGAAGTTCAAGCCCGTGCAGTGCGTACTGCTGATTTCGTAGCTGCCCAGCCAGGCGTGGTGCATGTCGTTCATTCAATCGACTCGGTAGAAAACGCAAGCTTCTGAGCATAACCGGGCCCGGTCATTCAGATCGACCGTTGATTGACCCGTTGCGACAACTCGTCGGCACTTTCCTTGCGTTCCGAGTAGCGGTCGACGAGGTCCGGGCGATCGCGCAGCAGCACCGTGAACTTCACCAGTTCCTCCATCACATCCACAACGCGGTCATACAACGCCGAAGGCTTCATGCGGTCGTGTTCATCGAATTCCAGAAACGCCTTGGGCACCGAGGATTGATTGGGGATGGTGAACATGCGCATCCAGCGGCCCAGGACGCGCAGTTGGTTGACGGTGTTGAACGACTGCGAACCGCCGCACACTTGCATCACCGCCAGAGTCTTGCCCTGGGTGGGGCGCACGGCGCCCAGCGCCAGGGGAACCCAATCGATTTGCGCCTTGAATACCGCACTCATCGAACCGTGCCGCTCGGGCGAGCACCATACCTGGCCCTCGGACCACTGCATCAGCGTCAGCAATTCCTGGACCTTGGGGTGGTCGCTGGGAGCATCGTCCGGCAGCGGCAAACCGCTGGGGTTGAATATCCGGGTCTCAGCGCCGAAATGCTCCAGCAAGCGCGCCGCTTCCTCCACCAGCAAGCGGCTGAACGAGCGTGGTCGCGTCGAGCCGTAGAGCAGCAAGATGCGCGGCGCAGGGGGCGGCCCAGTGTGAAGAGGGGTGGAAAGACCTGCATCGAGATTGGGCAGCGTGCTCATTGTTTGCTCCTGTCACAGTTGCGCAATGCGCTCCAGTTCAACCTTCAGTTCTGCCGGGCACAAACGCTCGAACGGCAATGCAAAAAACGCCCGGCAACGGCTTTCGATGGTTTCCAGGGTGGCCTGGAAGGCGGCATTGAGGTGTGCGTCATCACCGTGGACGTCGGACGGGTCCTCCAACCCCCAATGGGTTTTCATTGCCGGACCGAAGTACACCGGGCAGGCTTCGCCAGCGGCCTTGTCGCACACGGTGATCACCAGGTCCGGCGGGCTGCCTTCGAAGGCGTCGTTGCCCTTGCTGTACAAGCCCTCGGTGCTGATACCGGCTGCTTGCAGGGTGCTCAGGCTGCGGGGCAGCACCTGGCCTTTGGGAAAGCTGCCGGAACTGACCGCTTGGAAACCTGCCGGCGCCAGGTGGTTGAACACGGCTTCGGACAGGATGCTGCGACAGCTGTTGGCGGTACACATAAACAGGACTTTCATGAAACGGCTCCTTCAGACACTCAAGCGCAAGGCGAGGGCGGCGAGGGTGATCAGCAGCACCGGCAAGGTCAGCACAATGCCGACTTTGAAGTAGTAACCCCAGGTGATAGTGATGCCTTTGCGCGACAGGATATGCAGCCACAGCAACGTGGCCAGGCTGCCGATAGGGGTGATTTTCGGGCCGAGGTCGCTGCCGATCACGTTGGCGTAGACCATCGCATCCTTGACCACGCCCACCGCATGGCTGGACTCGATGGACAGCGCGCCGATCAGCACCGTCGGCAGGTTATTCATCGCCGATGACAGCAGTGCCGTCAGCACCCCCGTGCCCATGGCCGCACCCCACACGCCATAGGTGGCGAAGGTATCGAGCCAGGTGGCCAGGTAAGTAGTGAGACCGGCATTGCGCAGGCCATAGACCACCAGGTACATGCCCAGGGAAAAAATCACGATCTGCCACGGTGCTTCTTTGAGCACTTTGCGTGTGGAGATTTTGTGGCCCTTTGCGGCGATCACCAACAGGAGCACTGCGCACACCGCGGAAATCGCGCTGATGGGAATGCCCAACGGTTCCAGGGCAAAACAGCCGACCAGCAGAATGCCCAGCACCCACCAGCCGGCGCGGAACGTGGCGCGGTCGTGGATCGCGTTGACAGGCTCATCCAGGTCGGCCGGGTCGTAGCTCTGGGGAATATCCCGGCGGAAAAACCACAGCAGCACCGCCAGCGTGGCCGCGACGCTGACCAGGTTGACCGGCACCATCACCGCCGCGTATTGGTTGAAACCGATCTTGAAGTAGTCGGCCGAAACGATATTCACCAGGTTCGATACCACCAACGGCAGGCTCGCAGTGTCGGCAATAAAGCCCGCGCCCATCACGAACGCCAGGGTCGCCGCCGGCGAAAAGCGCAGTGCCAACAGCATCGACATCACGATGGGCGTAAGGATCAGCGCCGCGCCGTCGTTGGCGAACAGCGCCGAAACCAGCGCGCCGAGCAGCACCATATACGCAAACAGACGTCGGCCGCGGCCTCGGCCCCAACGCGCCACATGCAAGGCGGCCCAGGCGAAGAAGCCGGCCTCATCGAGCAGCAGGCTGATGATGATCAACGCAACAAAGGTACCGGTGGCGTTCCAGATGATGTGCCACACCACCGGGATATCCGCCAGGCTGATGACACCGGACGCCAAGGCCAGGATCGCACCGAGGCTGGCGCTCCAGCCCACGCCGAGGCCTTTGGGTTGCCAGATAACCAGCACGATGGTGAACAGAAAAATGGCGATTGCGACAAGCATGAATTAACGCTCCGATGGCTCAGCAGCAGTTGCTGGCCCGTTGTGGTCTGTCGCCCATTGCACCCAGACGCTGCGCGTCGTCGTGCAACCATGGCTGGTTGGCTTGCAACGTAGTGGTCAGCACCTGATGCACCCAGTCGGGCAGTGCCGGATTGAGACGGTAGTAGATCCACTGGCCTTGGCGACGGTCCACCAGCAACCCGCCGCTGCGCAATTGCGCAAGGTGCCGGGAAATTTTCGGCTGACTGTCGCCCAGAGCATGGATCAGTTCGCACACGCAAAGTTCGCCTTCGCGCAGGATCAACAACGTCAGGCGGGCACGGGTAGCGTCGGCCAGGCATTTGAACAGTTCGGGAGGAGACAGGAGGTCTGACATGGTTCCATCCGCATATACGTTTATTCGAATATACGTATTTCCATATGTTTCGGTCAAATCTTGTTTCGATTGATGTGGATCAAGTTCATGAAGATCAACCACAAGTGTTTGAAATTAAAATGAAACACTCATGTCTTAGAGTGCCTCCCCATTGCAGATGAAGGAAGACCCCGCGTGACCCGAGCCACTCGCAACCTGCGCAAAACCCTGGATTCCGTCGCGGAAAATAACGAAACCGCGGCGTTCGATCTGATGCGCGCCGTGGAAAAACTCGGCGACGAGGTGTTGCGTCAACGCTTGCTCAACACCATTCACCGGCTCAACCAAGATGCCTACGAGTTGCGCGAAGCGCGGGATTCGGTGGAACAGGTGTCCGTGAAGCTCGCCTGAGCAATATCGTTCAAGACAGGCGCCTCGGCGCGCTGGCATGCTTGGCGACTGTCCGTCGATGAGCCGTTTTTATGCCTGCTGCCTTACCCCGTTATGCGTTCGCGCGCGGTGCGATCGCCGTTATTCCGTTATCCCTGGCCTGCGCGCCCTGGGGGCTGCTCGCCGGCTCCATGGCCATCGATGCGCAATTCACCCCGTTGCAAGCCCAGGGGCTGTCGACCATCGTGTTCGCCGGCGCTGCGCAGTTGGTTGCCATCGGTATGGTCAAAAGTGGCGCCAGCCTGATATCGATCGTGCTGACCACCTTGCTGCTGACCTCTCAGCATTTGCTCTACGGCATGCACCTGCGGCCAGTGCTTTCTCCTTTAAGTGCCCGCTGGCGCATGAGCCTGGGGTTCTTGCTGACCGATGAGTTTTTCGCGTTGGTCAGCCACTACGACCGCCAAACCTTCAATCGGTGGTACGCCCTGGGCGTGGGGCTGACCTTCTATATCATCTGGAACCTGTTCACCCTGGCCGGCATTGTGCTGGGCAAGAGCATTCCGGGCCTGGACCAGCTAGGGCTCGAATTTTCGATTGCCGCGACCTTCATCGCGTTGATAACCCCGGTGGTGCGCGATGTACCGACGGTGGTGTGCGTGGCGGTGGCGTTGCTGTGTTCGGTCTGGCTGAGTTTTTTGCAGTGGGAGTCGGCCGTGGTGGTGTCGGGTTTGCTGGGCATGGGCGCCGGCTTTGCCTGTAAGCGACTGGGGGTAGGGCAGCGATGATTTACCTGATGATTGTGGCCATGGGCCTGGTGGTGTTCTTCAACCGCTATCTGTTTATCGAGCCGCGTCTGCCGGTGCGACTTAATCGCGGTGCGCGAGAGTTTCTAGGGTTTGCGGTGCCGGGCATGCTGACGGCGATCTGCGGGCCGATTATTTTCCTGGCCGACCATCACCTCAACCTGAGCCCGACCAATCCGTATTTGCTCGCCGGCCTCTGCGCGGTGGGGTTGATGGTCTGGACGCGCAATGTGTTGCTCACCGTGTTGCTGAGCATGGCGGTGTTCTATTTGCTGCGCTGGTGGCTGTAAAACCCAGGCGAAAAAAAGCCCGCGGGAGAGCGGGCAGAAGGAAGACTTCATAAAAATGAGCCAGGCCAGTGTAGGTGGCTACGGCGCGTATCACAGTGAGAATAAATTTATCCTGCCAAAGCAAAGCGGCCCCAATCGGGGCCGCTTCAGGGCATCAGTTTTTTGCGTTGAGCTTGCGCAGCTCTTCGTAGGTGGCCGACTGGACGAACCAGAAGCCGGAAATGATGCACCACGTCAACGTTCCCCCTACCAGCACCGCCAGGCCCGACAGGAAGCTGGCGCTGAACATCGACACCAGACCGATCAACCAGACGAAGGCCAGGGCGATGTACAAAACCGTGTTGTTAACGCTGATAACGAAATCTTTCATGACGCTTCCTTGTAGAAAATAACCGGTCGACCTCTTCAGTGAAGCCGACCGCGGCATCATAGTGCCATGTTTGTGCCGATGCCACTCCAGCCTCGATCAGGCACCACCAGAGCAACGTAATAGTCTTTGGCGGGTGCCCGTAAATGGTAGAGTCGCGTTTTTTCCAAGGAAGCGATGGCATGCGGAACGTGGTATTGGGCGCATTGGCACTGGCGGTACTGAGCGGTTGCGCGGGTTCGAAGATGAACGAGGCACGCATCGGCGCACCCTACAAAACCCTGGCATCGGACAAGGCCACACTGGTGGTTGCCGAGTGCATTCAGTTCGGCTGGCAGGATGAAAGTGTGTTCGGCGTGGACGCCGGTGGCTTCAAGGAACCGAGCGAGGCAGGTGGTTTCACCGTATACACCACCGGCGGCGATTACTTCGTCGACATTCAGAGCGTGGGCGCAGGTTCCAGCGTCAAGTACTACGCTGCCGAAGACACGATGCCCGCCAAGCGTCGCTTGGCCGCACTGGCGACCTGTCTGTAGTCCCTTGCCTTAGTCATATTCGGAAACGCCCGGCGGGACAGGGGTTGGGCATTGGCTTATGATTCACCTCGCTCGCCCGGGGTGATGGCTCTTTACCGGTACACGGACGTCGAGGCCGTCGCGCCGGGCGAGCATCCCTCCTTGATCAGCGTGGCATGTAGCCCAAGTGCCAACGCCGCGGAATCTTCAACGACACCAACCCCAACACCGCCGCCAATGCAGCGCTGACCCAAAGCGCGCGCAGGCCCATGTGCTGCTGCAACACTGCACCGATCACGGCGCCGACAAACATGCCGCCCCATGGAATCAGTTGCACCCGCCAACCGCTGCGACGTTCGCCCAGCAGCCAACGGCCCAGCCCGCGACCGAAACGCGAAAGTGCGCCGGTCACATAGGTCAGACCCACCGGCAGGCCGTTCACTTCCTCGACCGCCGCGTTAAGCATGCCCATGGCCACGATGGCAGCCAGTAGCGCAGGCAACATGTCTTCGAATGGCCAGAAGGCGCCGCAGCACAGCAACGCAGCGATATACAGCAGCAGCGGCAGGGCGTGGCGCCGGCTGAATCGGCTGACCACAATCCCCAGCGCGTTCCCCAAAACAAAGGTGGCGACCAGCAACAGTAGCCGTACGGTCAGGCTGTGGTCGCCGGCGCCGATAGCCACCGCCAGGCGCGTGGTGTTACCGCTCATGAACGAAACGAAGTCGCCGCTGGCCATAAAGCCAATGGCATCCGTCATACCCGCCAGCACCGATAAGCTGCCTACCAGCATCATGCCGATGCGGCCTCGCCATAAGCGTCGATGAGCCAGTGCAGCGTTGGCGTACGGTTTGCGGGGCGCAGGCAGCATGGACGCGGGTTCCTCGGTGAGATTATCCGGCCACTACGGTAGGACGCTTTGACCTTACGCGCAATGATCTCAGACAGCTTCCAGGCACCATCCTGTGGATGTCCACTGCAACCGATGGGTCGGGCCGATGGCCTGGATAAACGCCTCGTCATGGGATACCACCACCAATGCGCCGGCAAACCCTTGCAACGCCTGTTCGAAGGCAAGCACCGACTCCAGGTCCAAGTGGTTGGTCGGTTCGTCCAGCAGCAGTAATTGCGCCGGGATCTCACGCCACAGGGCAATCGCCATCGCGGCCTTTAAACGCTCGCCACCGCTGAGCTGCGCGACCGGCTGAGTCACACGCACGGCGTTCAGTTGCAGCAAAGCCAGGCGAGTACGCAGCTCGCCTTCGGCCAGCGGCGTTTCGAGCAGATTGAGGTGCTCGATAACCGAACGTTGGTCCTCCAGAAAGGCCAGTTGCTGATCGATGTAGGCGGTGGGTACCGGCACCCAACACTCACCGCTGACTGGGTGGGAATCGCCCGCCAGCACTTTGAGCAAGGTGGATTTACCGCAACCGTTAGGGCCCTGCACGATTACTCGCACGGGGCCCATCAAACTGAGCGTCAGTGCGGGTGTATGCAACCATGGTAGGCGTGCATCCACCAACCTCAGCACCAGACGCCCCTTAGGCACCGTCGACGCCGGCAAGGCGATCAATGTCGGCGACTGTTCCTCCACGCGCTCATGGGCTTGGCGGACCTGAGTATCCAGTTGTTGTTTACGCGCGTATTGCTCACTGCGCACGCTGCTGACCACTTCGCTGGCGGTGCGCTTCCAGCGCGCCTGGGTAAACCGGTCCACATTCGCGGTTTGTGCGTGCTGGTGCGCACGGGCGGCATTGCGTTGCAGTGTATCGTGGTCCTTTTGTAGGCGACGGCGTTCGCGACTGCGCTCCAGGCGCGCCTGTTCCAATGCCGCGACGGCGGCCTGTTGCTCGGCGTCGCGTTGCCGGCGATAAGTCTCGTAATTACCGCCATAGACGAGAAGACCGAGGGGCGACACTTCGACGATGCGCGCCAGGCTATCGAGCAAGGGCCGATCGTGACTGACCACCACCAAGCCGCCGCGCCACTGGCCCAGCGCTCGCATCAGCCAGGCGCGGCCATCGCTGTCGAGGTGGTTGGTGGGCTCGTCGAGTACCAGCACCTGTGGCGACGCCAACAGGGCGCCGATCAGCACTACCCGCGCCAGTTGGCCGCCACTGAGCTGTTCGGCCGATGAATCCGCCGCCAGTGACCCCAGACCGGCTTCATCCAGGGCCGCGCGCAGACGTTCGGGTAGATCCCAGCGATTGTCGATCAGGTCAAAATCGTCGATGTGCGCCGCGCCCGCAGCCATGCGTTCCAGCGCTGCCAGCACGTTGGCAGTGCCGCTAAGATCGGCAACGCTCATTCCCGGATTGACCACCACCCGTTGCGGCACATAGACCGCGCTGGCCGAGCGGGTGATCGAGCCGGATGACGGCACAAGCACCCCGGCGATCAATTGCGCGAGCACGCTTTTGCCACGGCCATTGCGTCCCACAATACCGGTGGAGGTGTGATCGATGGACAGGTTCACGTCAGCCAGCAAGGTTTCGCCATTGGCGAACTGGAAGGTAACGTGTTGCAGGGAAATCATTGCGGGCAGCCGTTTGACGTGAGTCATCAGCACCTCCAAAAAAATGTCGGACAGGCCAACTAGCGCGCATGGCGCTGGTTGCGGATACATTTTGGAAGGCTTAGTGGTTCACGTCGGCGGTCGTCCTAGAGAACAGGAGGGCGGCAGAGCCTAACCTGCCTTGGCCTTTTGCGGCAAGTCGGCGGCCAGTCTTTCCAGGAACATCGCCAGTGCAACTTCCTCGGCTTTCAAGCCTTTGCGCACTCGCGGCTTGGGCAATTTCGACAACTCGCCAAGGCTGAAATGCTCCAGCACCGCCGGGTGGATGTAACACTTGCGGCACACCGCCGGAGTATTACCCAGCTGTTTGGCGACATCCTTGACCATCGCCACCACATGGCGCTTAGCATCGGATTCGGGCTGCCACTCCAACTCGCGCAGCACCGCCAACGCCATGGCGGTGCCGGCCCAGGTGCGGTAGTCCTTGGCGGTGAAGTCTTCGCCGGTGAGGCTGTGCAGATAGGCATTCACATCATGCGAGCTGACCGTGTGGCGCTCGCCGTTCTCGTCCAAGTACTGGAACAGGTTCTGTCCCGGCAATTCCATGCAGCGTTTCACCACATTTGCCAGGCGGCGGTCCTTCACGCTGAGCTGGTGCTCGACGCCGCTCTTGCCGCGAAACTGGAACTGGATTTCGCTGCCTTTGACGTCCACATGACGGTTGCGCAGGGTGGTCAAGCCATAGGATTTGTTGTCGCGGGCGTATTGGGTATTGCCGACGCGGATCAGGGTGGCGTCCAGCAGCATCACCACGGTAGCCAGGACTTTCTCGCGGGTGAAACCGGGCTCGGCCAGTTGTGCTTCCAACTGCTTGCGCAGTTTTGGCAGGGCATTGCCGAAGGCTTGCAAGCGCGCGTACTTGTCGGTGTCGCGCACTTCGCGCCAGCGTGTGTGGTAGCGGTATTGCTTGCGCCCACGGGCGTCGCGGCCGGTGGCTTGCAGGTGGCCGCGCGGGTCGGCGCAGATCCACACGTCGGTGTAGGCCGGTGGCACCGCCAGGGCGTTGAGACGTCGGATCTCGTCAGCATCGGTGATGCGTTCGCCCTTGGGGTCGAAGTACTGGAATTTGCCGCGCACTTTCTTGCGGCGAATGCCCGGCTGGGTGTCATCAACGTAATGCAGGTCGCGAGGCAGGTCGGCGGGCAGCGCGGAGTCGGGCATGGGTCAGGTTCCTTGGCAACAAAATCAGGCCGGTATGTCTGATGGACCGCAGCTGTGTGCGGTCGTGCCAAAAGGTTTGCTAGGCCAGCACCGCCACGGCCTTGATCTGCGCCCACAGAGGCTGGCCGGGATGCAATTGCAACTGATCGCGGGAAAACCGTGTGATGCGCGCCAGTAACGGTGTACCACCGGCGTCCAGGCGCACCAGTACATGGGCGCTGTTGTCCGCGGCGATTTCCTCGGTGACGGTCACCGGCAAACGGTTGAGGATGCTGCTGTGTTCTTCGGCCTGCGGGCTGAGGCTCACGTCACGAGCCTGCACCTTGACCCGCAGGGCCTGGCCGATGCCCAGCGGTGCGTGGGCCACGCGCATGGTCGAGGCACTGCCCGGCAACTGCAACGTGAGTAATTGGTAGTGCGCATCGTAGGCAGTGACCACGCCGTCGATCACCACACCGGCTTCGTCGCCACGCGCCAGGGGCAGGTCCAGGCGCGCCAGCGTGTCGCCGATGGGACCGCTGGCCAAGGCCTTGCCGTCGCTGAGCAGCACGATGTGATCGGCCAGGCGCGCCACCTCATCCTGGGCATGGCTGACGTACAGCACCGGGATGTCTAACTCGTCGTGCAGGCGTTCCAGGTACGGCAGGATTTCGCTTTTGCGCTGGCTGTCGAGGGCGGCCAGGGGCTCATCCATCAGCAGTAAGCGCGGGCTGGTAAGCAGAGCGCGGGCGATGCCGATGCGCTGGCGCTCGCCGCCGGACAGGTGCTGCGGGTGACGTTCGAGCAAGTGGCCGATGCCCAGCAGTTCGGTGGCCTGAGTGATGTCCACCCGCCGTTGCGCGCGCGGTGTGCGCTTGAGTCCGAAGGCCAGGTTGGCGCGCACCGACAAATGCGCAAACAGGCTCGCTTCCTGGAACACATACCCCAACGGGCGCTGGTGCGGTGGTACGAATAGGCCGCTGCGGCTGTCTTGCCAGACCTCATCGTTGATCCGCACAAAGCCGTCGCCGGCCCGCTCCAACCCGGCGATGCAGCGCAGGCAAGTGGTCTTGCCCGAGCCGGAATGCCCGTACAGCGCAGTGACGCCGCGCCCGGGCAGGTGCAGGTCCACATCGAGAGCAAAGCCGGAGTACGACAGTCGCAGGCGTATTTCCATCATCGATATCAGTTCCAGCCCATGTTGGTTTTACGGCTGGAGTAGAGCGCCAGCAACACAAAGAACGCGAACACCACCATGGCGCCGGCCAGCCAATGGGCCTGGGCGTATTCCATGGCTTCGACATGGTCGTAGATCTGCACCGACACCACGCGCGTCTTGTCCGGAATATTGCCGCCGATCATCAGCACCACACCGAATTCACCCACGGTGTGGGCAAAGCCCAGAATGGATGCGGTGACAAACCCCGGCCGCGCCAGGGGCAGGATGACGCTGAAGAACGTGTCCCACGGCCCGGCGCGCAGTGTCGCAGCGACTTCCAAAGGCCGCGTGCCGATGGCCGAAAAAGCGTTTTGCAACGGCTGCACCACAAACGGCATGGAATAGATCACCGAGCCAATCACCAGCCCGGCGAAGCTGAATGTCAGGGTGCCCAGCCCCAGCCACTGGGTGAACTGGCCGAAGTAACCGTTGGGCCCCATGCTAAGCAGCAGGTAAAAGCCGATCACCGTCGGTGGCAGCACCAGGGGCAGGGCGACGATCGCCCCCACCGGCCCGCGCCACCAGGAGCGCGTACGTGACAGCCACAGGGCAATTGGAGTGCCGATGACCAGCAGGATCACGGTGGTCAGTGACGCCAGTTTGATGGTCAACCAGATCGCGGAAAAATCGGCACTCGATAGGGGCATTTACAGCTCGTAACCGTAGGATTTGATAACGGCAGCGGCTTTCGGCCCTTTGAGGTATTCGACCAGCGCTTTGGCAGCGGCGCTGTCTTTGCCTTTGTTGAGGATCACCGCGTCCTGTTTGATCGGGTCATGCAAGGCCGCGGGGACGATCCACGCCGAACCGCTGGTGACTTTGCCGTCTTTATAGATCTGCGACAAGGCCACAAAGCCCAGCTCGGCATTGCCAGTGGAAACGAACTGATAGGCCTGGGTGATGTTCTGGCCTTCGACGAGCTTGTCCTTGACCTGTTCGCTCAGGCCCTGTTTGGCCAATACCTGGGTGGCGGCCAGACCATAGGGCGCGGCTTTGGGGTTGGCGATGGACAAGTGCTTGAACTGATTGCGTTTTAATACCTCACCGTTGGCATCGACATAGCCAGCTTGAGGCGACCACAGCGCTAAGGTGCCCACCGCGTAGGTGAAGCGCGAGCCTTTGACTGTATCGCCTTCGTTTTCGAGTTTCTGTGGGGTGCTGTCGTCGGCGCTGAGGAACACTTCAAAGGGCGCGCCGTTCTTGATCTGGGTGTAGAACTGGCCGGTGGCGCCGTAGGACGCGACCAGTTTATGGCCGGTGTCCTGTTCGAAGCTGGCGGCCAGCGCCTGGATCGGTGCGGTGAAATTGGCCGCCACCGCCACTTGGACTTCATCGGCGTGGGCCGAGCCGAACACGAGGGCGGTAGCCAGGACGGCCAGGCGTGAGGCATGAATCAGCATGAAGCAGCTCCTTGGAATGCACGGCGTGGTTAATCGCTATGTACGGGACTATATAGCGGTTAGCCACTGCCGGTACAGTGCAACGTTGCCGCAACGGATTACGTGAGTTTGGCCAGCGCCTGCTCGGCCAATTGACGCGTCAGTTCATAGGTGCCGATGTCACGGCCCAGACGCAAGGCCTGGCCTGACCACAGGTTGCTGAAACCGCCTTCATCCTTTGCTTTGAGCGGCATCAAGGCGCCGCCGGCGCGGGGAAATGCCGGCGCTGCGGGATTCATCGCGCCCAATTCGCGCATGACTCGATTGACGATGCCTCGCGCCGGGCGGCCGGTGAACAGGTTGGTCAAGGCGGTTTCACTGGCCTGGGCGTGGCGCAACCCATAGTGATGGGCCGCGCTCACATTGGCTTCGGGGGTAAACAGGTACGCCGTGCCGACCTGCACCGCCGAGGCGCCCAGGGCGAACGCGGCGACGACGCCCCGCGCGTCGCCGATACCCCCCGCGGCGATCACCGGCACGCTGACGGCGTCGACGATCTGCGGCACCAGCGCCATCAGGCCGATCTGAGTGTTGAGGTCATCGCTAAGGAACATGCCCCGGTGACCTCCAGCCTCGATGCCCATGGCGATGATTGCATCGCAACCGTGGGCCTCTAGCCAGAGGGCTTCTTCCACCGTGGTGGCCGACGACAGCACTTTGGCCCCCGTGGCTTTGACCCGATCTAACAAAGCTTTTTCCGGCAGCCCGAAGTGGAAACTGACGACCTCGGGGCGGAACGCCTCTACCACCTGACACGCCTCGTCGTTGAACGGCGCACGGTTGGACACCGGCGTCGGCGCCTCGAAATCGGCGCCCAGTTCGCAGTAGAACGGTTGCAGCAGGGCTTTCCAGCGTTGGTCGCGAGCCTCGTCCGGCGCAGGCGGCTGATGGCAGAAGAAGTTCACGTTAATCGGCCGGTTGCTGGCCGCACGGATGACGCTGAGGCTTTCACGCAGCTGCTCGATACTCAGCGCGGCGGCGGGCAACGAGCCCAACGCGCCTGCCTGGTTGGCGGCAATCACCATGGCGGGCGTGGTGCCGACGGCCATGGGCGCCTGGATAATGGGTACCTCGATGCCGAGCAAGTCGAGAATCCGTGTGTCAGGCCAGGTGCTCATGGATGGGGCTCCAGCGAAGGTCAGTGGTTTCGCTGTTTTTAGCAGGGCGTATGCCACGCGGCCAGTCTGTTTTATTCACTGGACGCTGTGGACGTTTCGTGCAGGGCTATCAGCTTTTGCTGTTACGTTCGCGCTCAAGCAATGCCTGCTTGCGTGCAACGCCCCAGCGGTAGCCGGACAGCTCGCCATCGCTGCGCACCACCCGATGGCAAGGGATTGCCACTGCAAGGCTGTTAGCGCCGCACGCCTGGGCCACGGCACGAAACGACTTGGGTGCGCCGATGCGCTGGGCGATCTGCGCATAACTGGCCGTGCTGCCCACAGGGATATCCCGCAAGGCTTGCCACACACGCTCCTGAAACGCGGTGCCACGCAGGTCCAACGGCAAATCCAGGCCCAGCGCGGGCGCCTCGACAAAGCCGACGACCTGGGCCACCAACCTTTCGAACGTCGCATCGGCGCCCACCAGTTCGGCCTTGGGGAATTGGTCTTGCAGGTCGCGCAGCAGTTGTTCGGGGTCGTCACCCAGCAGGATCGCACAGACGCCTCGACTGCTCTGCGCCACCAAAATCGCCCCCAGCGAGCACTGCCCGACGGCGAACCAAATAGCGTTGTGAGCGCCGCCGGCCTTGTAGTCGCTGGGTTTCATGCCAAGCAGCTGATCGGCCGCTTCATAAAAACGACTGTTGGAATTAAAACCGGCGTCGTACAGCGCAGCCGTCACGGAATGCTGGCCCTTGAGCCCGTCGCGCACTTTGCGGGAACGATGGGCATTGGCGTAGCCCTTGGGCGTCAGGCC
This sequence comes from Pseudomonas sp. S4_EA_1b, assembly GCF_016307435.1. Taxonomy (NCBI): domain Bacteria; kingdom Pseudomonadati; phylum Pseudomonadota; class Gammaproteobacteria; order Pseudomonadales; family Pseudomonadaceae; genus Pseudomonas; species Pseudomonas sp. S4_EA_1b. The sequence goes on from NZ_JAEILC010000089.1 coordinate 31,974, forward strand.
CGTCACGGCCCTGAAAACGCGATGGAAATGGAATGGGCTCAGACCGGCTCGGTCAGCGAGGGTATTCAAGCTCGGCGCAGTGGCGGCGTGCTCGATATGCCGGCATGCGTCGGCCACCAATTGGGCATGGTGGGCGGCCAGTTGGGTCTGGTCGCCGCTCGCGCGTTTGCTGGGGCGATAGCCGGCGGCTTCGGCCTGCGCCGGGGTGTCGAAAAACTCAATATTCTCCGGGCGCGGCAGCCGCGAAGCGCTGCTGGGGCGGCAGTAGACACCGGTGGTCTTAACGCCATACACAAACGACCCGTCGGCGTTGCTGTCGCGGGCCACAATGGCGGCCCAGCGGGGATCTTGTTCGATAGTCATGCTTGGCACTCTTGACGGCTCCCGGGCAGATTAACCGCGCCGAGACCGCCTGGCACTCCGAAGCTTGCGGTCAAATCAACCGGCGGTGCGTAGCGTCAGGTTGATGCGTTGCGGGCCCATCACCGGATGCACCCCTTCTTTGATCGGCATCACCCCATGAAAACGCAGGCGGTCCACACCGCCCCAGACCACCACATCGCCATGGAACAGCGAGACTTTCTGCGGTTTGTCTGCACGGGCATGGCCACCGAACAGGAAGATCGCCGGCAGGCCCAGGGATATTGACACCACGGGCGCTGCGTAATCGCGCTCGTTTTTGTCCTGGTGCAGCGACATCTTGGCCCGGGCCACGTAGCGGTTGATCAGGCAGGCGTCGGGGGCGAAGGCGGCGAAACCGGCCTCGGCCGCCGCCTCTACAGCCAATGAGCGCAAGGCTTCGGGCAAGGCGGGCCAAGGCTGTTGGGTGCGCGGGTCGAAGGGGGTGTAGCGATAGCCGGTGGTGTCGGTGGTCCAGCCCAGGTCACCACAACTGCTCAAGGCTGCCGACATGGTAAAGCCACCGGGGGTAACCATTTGGCGAAACGGTGCTTGCGCCAACACGCGGCGCAGTTCCGGTAGAAGACGATCAATCCAAGGCAGGGCATAGCCTCTTAGCACGTAGGACTGTTCGCCGATCTGCTCACGCCCTGCGGGTTGCTGCAAGGCGTGGTCGGCGAACAGGTCCGCAGTGGGGCCGGGCATGGGCTTAGAGTGCCTTGCTCACAGTGATGTCGGTAATTTCATCACTGGATTCATGAATTTTCGCCAAGGCTTGCTTGGCTTCTTCCAAGTCGTTGCTGTGCAGGTGGGCAAACTCGAAACGGCGCTCGCCGTTGAGCTTGTACTTGATCACGTATTTGGTGGTGGCAGTCACGGTTATTTCCTGTGGAAGGGCGGATCAGCTCAGCTTGGAGCTGGTACGACGCACGATACGAATCTTGTGGGACAGCGCAGGTTTGCGGGTCACGCTGATGGCGCGGCGGGTGACCACATCCAGGGTGATGTTCCAGAAACCGGTGCTCGGCGCGGTGATCTTCGCAGGGAATTTATCGAACGCACCGCCATGGTAAGTGTGGCGGCCGCCGTTTTTGAAGCTGCGAAAGTTCGCGTCGCTCATCAGACGGATATTGCAGGTTTGCGAGCATTCGATGACGACAATATCTCCCTCGTTGAGGTGCTCGCGCTGGTGGATAAATTTCATGGGAGTGTCTCCAGAAGGACTTTTTCTGAAAAATCAGAATGATACGTAGGTTAAGATGGAGTTTATCAGCCCCAGCGCGTTTATTATCGGCCCGTCTTCAACGGCGTCGACAATTTAAAACAGTTATTTACCGTGTGATCAGGGATAAATCCTACGTGTCCGGGAGAAATTTACCATCCCCGCTGTCGTAGGGTCTTTATCGGAGGTTTTTATATGAAGTGGAGTGTGTTGGTTCTGGCCTTGGCGTTGGGTGGATGTGCTTCGGTTGCAGACATCAAGCAGACCCCGCCAACGTTGGCAGTGATTTCCGGTAAGAAGCCGCAGGAATACGCCGCATGTGTTGTGCAGAAACTCTCCACTACCCGTCGGCCACCGCAGATCGAGCCGCACAAGGAAGGCGTCAGGGTGATCGTGCCGCAGAAGTTCTCGGCCGACCCATCGGCGATTTTTGAAATCGAGGAACGCTCCAGCGGCAGCAGCATCAAGCTCTACGAGAGCATGTCGAATGTGCCGATTCGTCCGGGCGATGTGAAAAAAGCCGGTGAGGACTGCATCTCCGGCTGATCCTTTGAGCCTCATCATCAGACTTCGAATCCGATAAAAGCCTGGCCCTGCCGCTGCAGTGTCAGGCTTTTTTATTCTCGGCGTTAATATTGTGGAAGCAGGGCCATTGCCCTACGCTTTGTAAGGTTTATGCCGTAAGGGCATCAACTCATAACAATAAAAACGGAGTCGTGATGAAAGCTCTGCAACGAGTGCTGATAAGTAGCGCGCTGCTTTTGCTGATGGATAACGCCCAGGCGCTGGATGGTAAGAAAATTTTTATGGAAGGCGGTGCGCAGCCGGGCGCCATGCCCTGTGTGGCTTGCCATGGTGCGGATGGTTCAGGCATGGCGGCGGCTGGTTTCCCCCGGTTGGCGGGCCTGCCAGCGGCCTATGTACGCAAGCAGCTGGAAGATTTCAAAAGCGGTAGCCGCAGCAACCCGGTGATGCGCCCGCTGGCAATTGCCCTGACACAGGCGGAGCTGGACGCACTGAGCCAAGCCATCGCCGCGATGCCGGCGCCAGCACCGGCTGCGCTGCACCGCAGCGAAATACCGACCACAGCCGCGCAGCAACTTGCCTGGCAAGGCGCGTGGGAGCGACAGATTCCTGCGTGCGTCAGTTGTCACGGTCCGGCCGGCAGCGGCATCGGTGACGCGTTCCCGCCACTGGCCGGCCAGCCCGCGACCTATCTGGCTGCGCAGTTGAGCGCCTGGCAGAACGGCACTCGCCGCAACGATGCCAATGATCTGATGGGACACATCGCCAAGTCACTGACCGCCGAGGAAGTCCAGGGTGTCGCTCAGTACTTCGCGTCATTGAACGTGGAGGCTAAGCCATGAAGGCGCATCTGATCACTCCCGCTGTCGGGCTGTTGATGGTCCTGCCAAGCCATGCCGCAACCATCGCCATGGAAGACCAATCCCAGTTAGTGCCCCATTCGGCCGAATCGTCTGCCAGCGTGTTCCAGCCGCCGGCGGAAAAAGACTTGCCCGACAATGCCTATGGCAAGTTGGTCAGGCAGGGATATGCCTTGTTCGTCGACACCAAGCGTCTGGCCCCGCAGTTTGTCGGCAACGGCCTCAATTGCAGCAATTGCCATCTCAACCAGGGCCGCCTGGCCAACTCGGCGCCGTTGTGGGCGGCCTATCCGATGTATCCGGCTTATAGAAAGAAGAACGACAAGGTCAACACCTACGCGGAGCGGTTGCAGGGCTGTTTCCAATTCAGCATGAACGGCGGCACCCCGCCGGCCGCCGACAGCCCGGAAATCACCGCTTTATCGGTGTACTCCTATTGGCTGGCCAGTAAGGCGCCGCTGGGCGTCGAGCTGCCGGGGCGCGGGTACCCAGAGGTGGCGCAACCGGCAGACGGTTACAGCTTGGCTCGGGGCGCACAGGTCTATGGAGAGCAGTGTGCGGTGTGTCATGGGCCGCAAGGCCAAGGGCAAAAGGTAGGCGACGACTACGCGATGCCACCGCTATGGGGTAAGGATTCCTACAATTGGGGCGCGGGCATGCACCGCATCAATACGGCCGCATCGTTTATCAAACACAATATGCCACTGGGTAAAGGCGGCAGTTTGAGCGACCAGCAGGCCTGGGATGTGGCGGCCTACGTCAACAGCCACGAACGGCCGCAGGATCCGCGCCTGGTGGACGGCTCGGTGGAGAAGACCCGACTGAAGTTCCACGCCAACGACGGCGTCAATTTGTATGGCCAAACCGTAGAGGGCGTGCTGATCGGGCAGGGCATCCGTTAGACTGTCGACCATTCAATGCAAAAATGCCGTGCGAGCCCGGGTTCGCGCGGTATTTGTCTTTTTCTGGAAGCCAGTTATGAAACGTGAAGATGTCAGAGCCCGCCATGCCGAGGGTCAGATCTCGGCCACCCATGTCATCCAGAATCCTGCCGACCTCGGCGAGTGGATCGTTTTCTTCAAAAAAAGCGGTGGACGCAGTTTCTTCCTGGTGGACGATCAGGACGAGGTGGAGTCGTTCCAGCGCCTGGACGATCTGATCGAGACCATTCGCGGACTGGGCATCAAGTTCGCCGACATTCAGCTGTAAGCGCCGACGCTTATTTGCACACCACGACGACGCTGCGGCTTTTGTAGTTGCCAACGTCCTGGCCCAGGGTTTTCTCGCTTTCCTTGAGCGACGGCGTGCCTTCGGTGCCGACAATACGGTAGCCGGTGCCTGCACATGAAGCGTCGGCCTTTTCGTAACAGCTGGCCCAGGAATTGGCTTCGCCGGAACAGTCAATGGTCAGGCCTTGTTCGCCGTTTTTCAGGTAGACGTCCGAGGTGGTGGTGCAGCCGGCGAGTGCCAGTGCCGCAGTAAGTGCCAGAATCTTGTTCATAGGTGTTCGTCATCAAGGGTGTAGGAGGGGAGCGCTGACACTGTCGTGGGGCGTTTGGCGAAGATTATAGCGAACTGCCATCTGCGTACAGACAAACACAAAAAAGCCCCATTCTCAGGGGCTTCATAGGTGAAGGCTGACGCTTACTTGCCTTTTGGGCGCTTGCTCGAAGCGTGGCCGGCCTCATCCACGAACACTTCGGCCACTGCGATCGCCTCACGTTCGGTGGCGAAGGTGCCAGCGACGCTGTCGCCGTGGAAGTTGATCAAATGCCAGCCGTCCGCGCGCTGGGTAATCAGGTAGCCGTTCACACCTTTGGGTTCTGACATCTATTAACAATCTCGTGGTCTGGTTCAAGGCCGCAATGATAGCGCCAAATGTCAGGGTTCAGGGCAAGTTAATCCAGTCAATGTTCCAGCGCGCCAGCGTGATAAAAAGGCTTCAGCAGATTGAAACAATAAGCAGTGGGTATTTTTGCCGAAGTAACGGCAGTGCTGTTTGTAAGATAAGTGGAACTTACGCTGAGATTTTTTCTCTATGATGACATCGCAACGCCAGCAGGACCCATTGTAAGGTGGCTGCGGCCTGATTAGACTGCGCCGAATTCCGTACGCATAGCCCTTTGTAAGGACCCATATGATCAAGAAATGCTTGTTCCCAGCAGCCGGTTACGGCACTCGCTTCTTGCCAGCGACCAAGGCCATGCCCAAAGAGATGCTGCCGGTGGTGAACAAGCCACTGATTCAGTACGGTGTGGAAGAAGCTCTGGATGCCGGTCTGAATGAAATCTCCATTGTGACCGGTCGCGGTAAGCGCGCCCTGGAAGACCACTTCGACATCAGCTACGAGCTGGAAAATCAGATCAAGGGCACCGACAAGGAAAAATACCTGGTCGGCATCCGTAAGCTGCTTGACGAGTGCTCGTTCTCCTACACCCGCCAGACGCAAATGAAAGGCCTCGGCCACGCGATTCTGACCGGCCGTCCGCTGATCGGTGACGAACCGTTCGCCGTGGTACTGGCGGACGACCTGTGCGTAAACCTGGAAGGCGACGGCGTACTGACCCAGATGGTCAAGCTGTACCAGAAATACCGCTGCACCATCGTTGCCGTGATGGAAGTGAACCCGACCGAAACCAACAAGTACGGCGTGATCGCCGGTGATGATATTGGTGATGGCCTGATCCGCGTACGCGACATGGTCGAGAAACCTGCACCGGAAGATGCTCCATCGAACCTGGCGATCATCGGTCGCTACATCCTGACCCCGGACATCTTCAAGTTGATCGAAGAAACCGAGCCAGGCAAGGGCGGTGAGATCCAAATCACCGACGCTCTGTTGAAGCAAGCCAAAGACGGCTGCGTGATTGCCTACAAGTTCAAGGGCCAGCGTTTCGACTGCGGCGGCGCGGAAGGCTACATCGAAGCCACCAACTTCTGCTACGAGCACTTCTACAAGACTGGCAAGGCGTACTGATTCACGCCTGCTCGTCGGTTTTAAGAGAAAGCCACCTTCGGGTGGCTTTTTCGTTTTTCAGCCTTATGTAAGTCGGTATGCTGGTGTCCTGCCGAGGAGAGTGAAATGGCCTACGATTTTGATCTGTATGTAATTGGCGCCGGTTCCGGCGGTGTTCGCGCGGCGCGTTTTGCCGCAGGGTTTGGCGCCAAGGTTGCCGTCGCGGAAAGCCGCTATCTGGGCGGCACCTGTGTGAACGTGGGCTGCGTGCCGAAAAAGCTCTTGGTGTACGGCGCGCATTTTGCCGAAGACTTCGAACAGGCCAGCGGCTTTGGCTGGTCCTTGGGCGAGGCGAATTTCGACTGGGCGACGTTGATCGCCAATAAGGATCGCGAGATCAATCGCCTCAATGGCATCTATCGCAACCTGCTGGTCAACAGTGGCGTGACCCTGCACGAAGGGCACGCGCGATTGGTGGATCCGCATCAGGTGGAAATCAATGGTGAGCGCTTTACCGCCAAGCACATCCTGATCGCCACGGGTGGCTGGCCGCAGATTCCGGAGATTCCAGGGCGCGAACATGCCATTGGCTCCAATGAAGCGTTTTTCCTCAAGGAGTTGCCTAAGCGCGTGCTGGTGGTGGGCGGCGGTTATATCGCCGTTGAGTTTGCCGGGATTTTCCATGGCCTGGGCGCTCAGACTAGCCTGCTGTATCGCGGTGATTTGTTCTTGCGCGGCTTTGACGGCTCGGTGCGCAAGCATCTGCAGGAGGAGTTGACTAAACGCGGCTTGGACCTGCAGTTCAGCGCCGATATCGAACGCATCGACAAACAAGCCGATGGCAGCCTGAAGGCCACGCTCAAGGATGGCGGTGTGCTGGAAGCGGACTGCGTGTTCTATGCGACCGGTCGGCGTCCGATGCTGGACAACCTGGGCCTGGAAAACACCGGGGTCGCCCTCGACGAGCGTGGCTTTGTGCAGGTCAATGACCAGTATGAAACCACCGAGCCTTCAATCCTGGCCATCGGCGATGTGATTGGTCGCGTGCAACTCACTCCGGTTGCCCTGGCTGAAGGCATGGCCGTAGCGCGTCGCCTATTCAAACCCGAGCAGTATCGCCCAGTGGATTACGCGATGATTCCGACAGCGGTGTTCAGCCTGCCGAATATCGGCACTGTAGGTTTGACAGAGGAGGAGGCGAAGAAAAACGGCCATAACGTTCAGATTTTCGAAAGTCGCTTCCGCCCGATGAAACTGACCCTGACCGACTGCCAGGAAAAGACCCTGATGAAGCTCGTGGTAGATGCCGATACCGACAAGGTGTTGGGCTGTCATATGGTCGGCCCGGACGCGGGCGAAATCGTTCAGGGCCTGGCGATCGCGCTCAAGGCGGGCGCGACCAAGCGGCATTTTGACGAAACCATAGGCGTGCATCCTACGGCGGCGGAAGAATTCGTCACCATGCGCACGCCAGTGGCCGACTGATCAGTCGGAGGGCTTGGCCTCTGGCGCCGTTGCAACGACGGCGGCCAGACGCAAGGCTTCGATACTGGCCTGGGCCTTGAGCAGGTCCAGTTCCAGGGCTTTATTGGCTTGCTGGTATTCAGTCAGTGCTGCCTGTCGCGACTGACTGTCCAGCAGCGCCACGCGCAGACGCTCTTGAAGCAAGGTGCGCTCGCCGTCGATACGGTTGAGCTGTTCGCTGAGCTGGCGGCGCTCGGTCTGATCTTTCTGGAATTTTTCCTGCAGTGCCGCCAGCTCTTTCGCTGTGACCCGCTGTTCGATCAGCAGCCGCTCATTATCCCGATGCAACTGAGTGATCTCATCCTGACGCACCATAGCGCTTTGCTGGGCCTGGCGTAGCTCTGCCTGAACTTGTTGCAATTGGCCTTCGTGGCGCCGCTGTTCCTGCTCGCGCTGTTCCTTGATGGCGCTGCGGTAGTGCTCCAGGGCATCCCGTGCATGGGTGTGTTTGTCTTCCAGCGAGCGGATCTGCTCATCTTTGTCGTTGAGGCGCAACTCGTAATCGCTGCACGCCTGGCTCAGCCCGGCATTGCGGGTCTGCTCGGTTTGCAGGCTGGTACTGGCGGTTTGCAAGGCTGCGCTTTCTTCCGCCAGGGCAGCGGCTTGAATATCGAATTGCTGCTGAAGCTGCTGATGGGCGTCCTGCAGGGTTTGCAGCTGGGCGTGCAGGGCGGTTTTCTCTTGTTCGAATTGCGCCAAGGCCAGGTCGATCGGCTCCTGAGCCTTGTCTTTGAGGCGCTGGGCCAGCCGCGCGACCAGCTCGCTCAGCTCTTCGTCGATGGGCGCCTCGGTGATGGTGACGCGTGATTCGCTCTCATCCAACTCCTTCAAGTAGCGGTGAATGGTGGTCTTGGAGCCGGTATTGCCCATTTCGATGCGTACTGCATCGATGCTGGGGTGTTCGCCTCTGGCGATGATCGCCAAGCGTGCCGTTTGAACCACTGCTTTATTGATGCCGCCGCGCGCCATGAGGTCTCCGTCGATTTAGTACTGTGGTACGTAATATGTAGTTACGTACTATAACATGGATTATTTCACGTTAAAATTATGGATTTAACAGGTGGGATATTGGCGTATTATCCCGCGTCATGCGCGTCTCCAGCGCAAATGTCCCCGCTTCCAGTACGAATAGGCCCTCCATGAGCGATCTGGATCGATACCTCAACGCCGCCACTCGCGATAACACGCGCCGTAGCTACCGCGCGGCCATTGAACATTTTGAAGTGAGCTGGGGCGGCTTTCTGCCGGCCACCAGCGACAGCGTGGCGCGCTACCTGGTCGCGCACGCGGGTGTGCTGGCGGTCAATACCTTGAAGTTGCGGCTCTCGGCGTTGGCGCAGTGGCATACCAGCCAAGGCTTTCCTGATCCGACCAAGGCGCCGGTGGTGCGTAAGGTGCTCAAGGGCATCCGTGCGGTGCACCCGGCGCGGGAAAAGCAAGCCGAGCCGCTGCAACTCCAACAGTTGGAGCAGGTGGTGGCATTTCTTGAGCAGGAGGTGCAGGAGGCGAGCGAGTCCCAGGACACGGCACGGCTGCTGCGGGCCACGCGCGACAGGGCGTTGATCCTGCTGGGCTTCTGGCGTGGCTTTCGCAGTGACGAGCTATGCCGCTTGCAAGTGGAGCATGTGCAGGTCACACCGGGGGCCGGTATCAGCCTATATGTGCCGCGCAGCAAAAGTGATCGCGACAACCTGGGCAAGACCTACCACACCCCGGCTCTGCTGCGCCTGTGCCCAGTGCGGGCCTATGGCGATTGGCTGAGTACGGCGGCGTTGGTGCGCGGGCCGGTGTTTCGTGCTATCGACCGCTGGGGCAATGTAGGGGAGGAGGGCTTGCATCCCAACAGCGTCATCCCGCTGTTGCGCCAGATCCTACAGCGCGCCGGTATATCGGCCGAGCTGTACACCAGCCATTCGCTGCGCCGTGGCTTCGCCTCTTGGGCCACGGCAAATGGCTGGGATCTCAAGGCCTTGATGACCTATGTAGGCTGGAAAGACATCAAGTCTGCCATGCGCTATGTTGAAGCGACGCCCTTTCTTGGTATGACGCTGGCTAATCAGCCATTGATTTAAGTTTTCTTCTATTAATAGGGTGACCTGATAGGGAAAACCAATCACCAGCATCAGGTTTGCCAATGAGCCATCTATCGAGAGACTGGGTAGGATTCACCTCATCAACTTCTTAACCCCTGACGGAGAGTCAACGATGCCTATCATCAACAGCCAAGTAAAACCGTTTAAAGCCACTGCGTTCAAAAACGGCAGCTTCGTAGATGTGACCGACGCTGACCTGAAAGGCAAATGGTCTGTGGTGTTCTTCTACCCAGCCGACTTCACCTTCGTTTGCCCAACCGAGCTGGAAGACCTGGCCGACAACTACGCCGAATTCCAGAAACTGGGCGTCGAGATCTACAGCGTGTCCACCGACACCCACTTTGCCCACGCAGCCTGGCACAACACTTCGCCAGCCATCGGCAAAATCCAGTACACCATGATCGGCGACCCGACCCTGACCATCTCCCGCAACTTCGACGTGCTGATCGAAGAAGCTGGCCTGGCAGACCGTGGCACTTTCGTGATCAACCCGGAAGGCCAGATCAAAATCGTTGAACTCAACGACGGCGGTGTGGGCCGTGACGCTTCCGAGCTGCTGCGCAAAATCAAGGCCGCTCAGTACGTTGCCGCTCACCCGGGTGAAGTGTGCCCAGCCAAGTGGAAAGAAGGCGAGGCCACTCTGGCTCCGTCCCTGGACCTGGTCGGCAAGATCTAAGTCTGTGAAGTCTCTAGGGCGGGTTTCCGCACCTGTGAAGTAAGCTGCAACCGCCCTCAAAACGCCCGGGCGAGATTCGCTCGGGCGTTTTTTTTCGACTGTAATAAACCGAATGAACAGGAAATCGCCCGTATGTTGGACGCCAATCTTAAAGCTCAGTTGAAGTCATACCTGGAACGGGTCACCCAGCCGATCGAGATCGTCGCCTCCCTCGACGACGGTGCGAAATCCCAGGAAATGCTGGCTCTTTTACAAGACGTAACCAGCCTTACCACGCTGATTACGCTGAAAACCGATGGTGACGATGGGCGTAAGCCGTCGTTCTCCATCAACCGCCCGGGTGCCGAGATCAGCCTGCGTTTTGCCGGTATCCCCATGGGCCATGAATTCACTTCGTTGGTGCTGGCCCTGCTGCAAGTCGGTGGCCACCCGTCGAAGGCCAGTGTCGAAGTGATTGAACAGATCCGCGCCCTCAAAGGCGAGTTCAGCTTCGAGACCTACTTCTCGCTGTCCTGCCAGAACTGCCCTGATGTGGTCCAGGCGCTGAACCTGATGGCAGTGCTCAACCCGAATATCCGCCACGTTGCTATCGACGGTGCGCTGTTTCAGGCTGAGGTCGATGAGCGCCAGATCATGGCGGTGCCCAGCGTTTACCTCAATGGGGTCAACTTTGGCCAGGGCCGTATGGGGCTGGAAGAAATCCTCGCCAAGCTGGACACCAGCGGCGCCGAAAAAGCCGCTGAGAAAATCAGCGCTAAAGACGCCTTTGATGTGCTGGTGGTCGGCGGTGGCCCGGCGGGCTCCTCGGCGGCTATCTATGCTGCGCGTAAAGGCATTCGTACCGGTGTTGCCGCCGAGCGTTTCGGTGGCCAGGTGCTGGACACCATGTCCATCGAAAACTTTATCTCGGTACAGGAAACCGAAGGGCCGAAACTGGCTAGTGCTCTGGAAGCCCATGTGCGCCAGTACGACGTGGACATCATGAACCTGCAGCGTGCCAGCAGCCTGATCCCGGCAAAAAATGCCGGCGAACTGCACGAGATCCGCTTCGAAAGCGGCGCTACCCTCAAGTCCAAGACCGTGATTCTGGCCACCGGTGCACGCTGGCGCGAAATGGGTGTGCCGGGCGAGCAGGAATACAAGGCCAAGGGCGTGTGTTTCTGCCCACACTGCGACGGCCCGCTGTTCAAGGGCAAACGTGTGGCAGTGATCGGCGGCGGCAACTCCGGCGTCGAAGCGGCCATCGATCTGGCGGGTATTGTTAGCCACGTTACGCTGCTGGAATTCGACAGCAAGTTGCGCGCCGATGCAGTCCTGCAGCGTAAGCTGTACAGCCTGCCGAATGTGGACGTGATCACCAGTGCATTGACAAGCGAAGTGAAAGGCGATGGGCAGAAAGTCACCGGCCTGGCGTACAAAGATCGCGACAGCGGCGAGTTCAAGACCCTCGACCTGGAAGGTATCTTCGTACAGATCGGCCTGCTGCCCAACACCGATTGGCTCAAAGGCACGGTGGAGCTGACGCCGCGTGGCGAGATCATCGTCGATGCCCGTGGCGAGACCTCACTGCCTGGCGTGTTTGCCGCCGGCGACGTCACTACTGTGCCGTATAAGCAGATCGTGATCGCCGTGGGCGAGGGCGCCAAGGCCTCCTTGAGCGCATTCGACCACCTGATCCGCACCTCCGCGCCAGCATAAATACAGGCCCGGAAATGCAAAACCCCATGAGCGATCATGGGGTTTTTTCGTTTACATCGGTGCGGGTTGAATAATCTCGACCCAGTAACCGTCCGGGTCTTTGATAAATGCCAGGCTTTTCATGCGGCCATCGGTCAGACGTTTCTGGAAGTCACAGCCCAGGGCTTCGAAACGCTCGCAGGCGGCAACGATATCTGGTACCGAGATGCAGATATGGCCAAAACCACGCGGATCAGTGTTGCCGTTATGGTAGGCAAAGTCCGCATCGTTTTCGGTGCCGTGGTTGTGGGTCAGTTCCAGGATGCCGGGAATCGACTTCATCCACTGAGTACGCTCGGCCGCGTCGGCCGGGATCTGGGATTTATCCACGAGCGCCAGGAAGTACAGGCTGAATTCAGCTTCCGGGAAGTCGCGCTTTTCAACCAGGGAGAACCCCAGGACGCGGGTGTAGAAATCCAGCGAGCGGGTGATGTCCTTGACCCGCAGCATGGTGTGGTTGAACACGAAGTTCGTGGTGGCGGTATCAGGCTGGGCGGTGACGCCCGGGAAAGTGTTCAGTTCGTGCAGGCTCATGGGCCCTCCAGAAAAAAATGGGGCAAACGCGACTCCAGCGTGGAGTGCTCCCTTGGCTTGCGGCAAGCATTTATGCAGCTGGGCCATGATACGCAAGGCCCGTCCGCCGCGCCAAATGAAAAAGCCCGCGTAGGCCTTGCGACCGGTAGGTGGCGGGCCTCACACTTTGCCGCTGGTCCCTGGGGTGTTTTCGCAATGATTGACTGTCGTAAACCGCTGTTGATTGCTGTATGTGTGCTGTTGACCAGTCAGTGGGTGTTGGCTGGCGAGCCGGAAGTTCATTGGCCCAGCGGCTGGCAAATCGAAGAGGTGACGCCCGATGGCGATGCTCCCGTCAGCGCTAAGGCCGTGTCCCGACAGCGGGCGATCAAGAATGACGAGAATGGCCAGACTTTGATGGTCATGGAACTGACCGCTACGCCGATAGAAGCGGGACATAAAGTTAATCTTCAAGGCGTTTTGCTGGAGATGCGTAAGTCTATTCAAAAAGACTTCGCCAAAGGCGGCTATCAAAGCGTGTGCACCAAGATGCACCCTACGACCTTGAGCCGCCTCGACGCACTGGAAACTACTTGCGTGATCACCGAGAACGGGCGGCATGTGTTGTCACAAACATTGGTGGGTGCGGTCGATACTGACAAAGCATATGTATTTTCATACGCCGGCCAAGCCCAAGCCTATGACACAAGCAAGAACGAAGTCAGTTCGGTGCGCGATAGCCTGAAACTCTAAGCATGTGCGACGAACGTTTTTGAACAAAATGAACTTTTATTTAAGTCCGCTTGTGAACCCTTGAATAACAAAAGCCCCGCATGTGCGGGGCTTTTTATTAGTGCGTGTGGATCACTTGCGCAGCCAGGATTCAACGGTTTCCGCGCCGTGCTCTTCTTTCCAGGCTTTGAGGCCACGGTGGTTGCCACCTTTGGTTTCGATCAGTTCGCCGGTATGCGGGTTCTGGTAAACCTTGACCACGCGTGCGCGGCGCTGTTTAGGCGCGGAGGCGACCGCGCTGGCCTTGCTCAGGCTAGGATCCAGGATTGCGATGATATCGCGCAGGCTCTTGCCGTAGGTCTTCATCAGCCCTTGGAGTTTTTCTTCGAATTCGATTTCTTTCTTCAGGCTAGCGTCGTTCTTCAAGGACTCCAGCTGGGCCAGTTGCTCTTGAAGGGCTCTTTCTGCTGCGCGAAATTCGGCGAGTTTGGACAAAATCGGTACTCCAATAGTGTAGTTGGCTGATATCAACTGGGAAAAAAGCTCCAACCCAAGCGCTTTAAGGTGACTCTAAGACTCTAAGAAGAAGCATCCTGCGAGTTCAGCACAGGCAAGAAAAATTGTAGTAGTTAATCCGTCACGAGTAAATCATGTCCTTTGTCTCAGTAACATTATTTGCGCATCACTAATGCATGACTATTGAATCGCTGGCCAAGGATTTAATGAATTCATCGCACGGTAAGGGTCTGCCGAACAGGTAGCCTTGAAGATAGTCTACCCCGCGAGCGGCCAGGTATTCACACTGCTGCGCTGTTTCTACCCCCTCGGCGACAATGCCCAAATCGAGCTTGCCGGACAACTCTATGATGCTGTCCAGGATATGGCTGGAGAGTGCGTCCACACCGATCATGGCGACAAAGCTCTGATCGATCTTTAAGTAGTCCACATTGAAGTTGCGCAAATAGCCTAGGCTGGAATGGCCGGTGCCGAAATCATCAATGGCGATCATCACCCCAAGCTCATGCAAGGCGTCGAACAGGCGTCGCGTGACGTCGGTGGGCTCGATCAACTCGCGTTCGGTCAGCTCCAACACCAGAATGACCTGGCCGGGGACGAATGCGGCGAGGAATTCACGGCAGTCGTCCACCAGTTGCAGATCCTGGCAGTGGCGCGCGGTAATGTTCACACCGATATGAAACCCCGGCGCAAAGCGCGAGGCATGAGGCGCCAATTGAGCGGCGGTCTGCCAGAGCAGGGCGCGGGTCATGGGCACGATCAGGCCGCTATCCTCGGCCAGCGGAATGAACAGATCCGGCCGAACCAAGCCCTCCTTGGGGTGCTGCCAGCGCATCAGCACTTCACAGCCGGCCCATTCGCGGGTATCGCCGCGCACCACGGGTTGAAAATAAGGAATGAACTCATTGGCGCCCAACGCCCGTTGCAGCTCATGGGTCGGTGCCGAGGAGCGCTTTTGCAGCCAATGGGCGAATAGGCCCGCCAACATGCCAAAAAACACCACCAGGCTGAACAGCGCAGGATAGCGAGCTTGCATATATCGCCACACTTCACCCGCTGGCATGCCGGCGTCGACGCTGTAGTGATAACGCTTCGACACCAGGTGGTGATGAGCCACCGCAAATACCGGTGGCAGTGTCTCGTGGACCCGGCCTTGATCGTCGAGCCAGTGCGGCCCGACCTGCAGGATCAATTGCGCATACCGGCTGATCAGGCGCAGCGCGTTGGTCAGGTGGTACCCGTCTATGGAGGCGAACGCGGCCTTGTCGCCGTCTACCAGGCGGTAGACCAGCAGCGCTGTGTCAGGCGTGACCGGGTTGCCATTCATCAACCAAAGGCGCCCGTCTACGTAATCGTCTGGATTGACCGGCGAGACGTGGTCACCGCCGAACAGTGACGTGCAATAGATATTCTTTTGCCAGGACAAGGTGGTCGCCCGCACGAATGGCCGGCGTGTCACTTGCTCACGCAACGCCAACTGCGTGCCGTTGTCGCACGGTTGCCCGGCCAGGGGCAGCAGCGATTGGGCGGCGAGGGCGGTGTTGTCGAGCATCAGATCGAACTGGCGCACGGCTTCCTGCGCTGTCTGCGCACTACTTTGCTCCAAGGTGCGTTCGGCCTGCCAATGCAGAATAAGCACGCCTAGCAGGATCGGCTGCAGCGCGCATATTAGGCTGATGCAGTAACGGGTGATCGGCTTTCGAGGGCCTTGGACACTGAGAGGCATGGGTTCTGGGGCCTATTGCGCAGAGAGCGTGACCGGCGAAACGCTCGGTAATGCTCCGATGATAGATGGCTGGGTTCGAATATGCTCGCGTGATCCAGGCTTCGTGCGTTGTCGATATTGGCCAGGTGGTTGACGTATCTACCTGTGCAACAAACCTCTTG
The DNA here is from genome assembly GCF_016307435.1 of Pseudomonas sp. S4_EA_1b. Taxonomy (NCBI): domain Bacteria; kingdom Pseudomonadati; phylum Pseudomonadota; class Gammaproteobacteria; order Pseudomonadales; family Pseudomonadaceae; genus Pseudomonas; species Pseudomonas sp. S4_EA_1b. Next base: position 47,614 of record NZ_JAEILC010000089.1, read on the forward strand.
CACGCGCCAGGGCAATGGGGATTTGATAAGAGTACGGACAAACCAGGTTACGCTGTGTAGAATCGATTTACGCATACAAGAATATGACTTGCGCTCACGCAAGCCTAAAGCCGTCAGAGACTGATGTAACCATGAAGCGACTCGGCTCCCCCCTCATCTTTGGTGACTTCCTCGCCCGCAGCGTGCGAGGCCTGTCCTGCGCGCCACCCCTGCACCTCATCCTTGCTGGCAATTGATTTTTCTTTAATCAGACTCTTTATTTCAAAGAGCAGGATGAGGCACCGAACATGACCGACCAACACGCAAACCCAATGGGCCTGATGGGCTTTGAGTTCATCGAATTCGCATCGCCGACGCCCGGCACCCTGGAGCCGATCTTCGAGATCATGGGGTTCAGCAAAGTCGCCACCCACCGCTCCAAGAATGTGCACTTGTATCGCCAGGGCGAGATCAATCTGATCCTCAACAACGAGCCCAACAGTATCGCCTCCTACTTTGCCGCAGAGCACGGCCCGTCGGTGTGCGGCATGGCGTTCCGCGTCAAGGACTCCCAGAAAGCCTACAACCGCGCACTGGAACTGGGCGCGCAGCCGATCCATATCGAAACTGGCCCGATGGAGCTTAACCTGCCGGCGATCAAAGGCATCGGCGGCGCGCCGCTGTACCTGATCGATCGTTTCGGTGAAGGCAGTTCGATCTACGACATCGACTTCGTCTTTCTCGACGGCGTAGACCGCAACCCGCAAGGCGCCGGTCTCAAGGTTATCGACCACCTGACCCACAACGTCTACCGCGGGCGCATGGTGTACTGGGCCAACTTCTACGAGAAGCTGTTCAACTTCCGTGAGGCGCGTTACTTCGACATCAAAGGCGAGTACACCGGCCTGACCTCCAAGGCCATGAGCGCTCCGGACGGTATGATCCGCATCCCGCTGAACGAAGAATCGTCCAAGGGCGCCGGGCAGATCGAAGAGTTCCTCATGCAGTTCAACGGCGAGGGCATCCAGCATGTGGCGTTCCTCACCGATGACCTGGTCAAGACGTGGGATGCGTTGAAGAAAATCGGTATGCGCTTTATGACCGCGCCACCGGACACCTACTACGAAATGCTCGAAGGTCGCTTGCCGAACCATGGCGAGCCGGTGGACCAGTTGCAGGCCCGTGGAATCCTGTTGGACGGTTCTTCGATCGAGGGCGACAAGCGTCTGCTGTTGCAGATCTTCTCGGAAACCCTGATGGGCCCGGTGTTCTTCGAGTTTATTCAACGCAAGGGCGACGACGGTTTCGGCGAAGGCAACTTCAAAGCCTTGTTCGAATCCATCGAGCGTGATCAGGTTCGGCGCGGTGTGTTGACCACCGACTGAACCCACGCGTAGAAAAAAGCCCGACCAGAGTTGACCCTGGTCGGGCTTTTTAGCGCCTGCGTGTTACGGCTGGCGCTGGCGTACCAAATGCTTGAACCCTTCAAACACCAGCACCATGACCGCGATCCAGATCGGAATGTAGGTCAGCCATTGGCCCGCCTTGATCCCTTCGCCCAGCAGCAGCGCCACTACCAGCAACAGCACCGGCTCGACATAACTGAGCAAGCCGAACAGGCTGAAAGCCAGCAAACGACTGGCGATGATGTAGCTCACCAGTGCCGAGGCGCTGATCAGGCCGAGGATCGGAATCAGCGCATAGAGTTTCGGTTGCGCATCCATCACTGCAAAGCCCTGTTCGCCGCTCTGCACAAACCACCAGGCCACGGGCAGCATCAGCGCCATGTCCAGCCACAGGCCGCCCAAATGATCGGTCTTGAGGTATTTGCGCGCAATGAAGTAAAGCGGGTAACCGATGATCACCACCAACGTCGCCCAGGAGAAACCACCGGCCTGGTACAGCTCGTTCAGCACGCCGAGGGCAGCGAAAAACACCGCGATCTTTTGCAGATACGACAATTGTTCGCCCCATACCAGGCGCCCGGTCAGCACCATGGTCAGCGGCAGCAGGAAATAACCCACCGACACATCCAGGCTGCGGCCATTGAGAGGCGCCCACATGAACAGCCACAATTGCACCCCCAACAGGGCCGACGACACCACCACGCCAGCGATCAAACGAGGCTCGGCCGCCAACCTGCGCAGCAGTTCCCGTACTTGCCGCCATTCGCCGCTAACCACCATGAACACTGTCATGCACGGCACGGTCAACAACATGCGCCAGCCGAAAATCTCCAGGCCGCTCAATGGCGTGAGCAAGGACGTGAAGTAATACATCACGGCAAACAACACCGAGGCCGACACCGATAACACCACACCTTTAGACACGCTGTCCTCGCCAAAACCGATTCAATCAAAAGAGGAGGGGATTATGGTGCTTTCGGCGCGCTACGGCTGCTCTGTTTTGGGGCAAATCGCACAAAAGTTTGCCGCGCTGCACTTTCAAAGCGCTTACAGCGGCGTCCGCCCCGACACGAAATGGCCCACATCGTTGAATCCCGGCGTAGACGAATGCCCCGGCGTCACCAGCGAATCGATGAACGCCTCATCTTCCGCCGTAATCTTCACCTGCAGCGCGCCGGTGTAGGCGTCCCATTGCGCCTCCGTGCGCGGCCCAACGATAGCTGAACTCACCGCGGCGTTGTTGAGCACCCAAGCGATGGCGAATTCCACCATGCCCACGCCGCGCCCTTGGGTGTACTGCTGGATCTGCTGGGCGATGCGCAGCGACTCCACGCGCCATTCTGTTTCCAGGATGCGCTTGTCCTGACGCGCGGCACGGCTGCCGGCCTCAGGGGTAACGTCCGGCGCGTATTTGCCGCTGAGCACACCGCGCGCCAGCGGGCTGTAGGGCACCACACCGAGGCCATAGGCTGCGGCAGCGGTAATCTGCTCGACCTCGGCCTGACGGTTGACGATGTTATACAGCGGCTGGCTGATCACCGGTCTGTCCACCCCCAGGCGCTCTGCCACGCGAATGACCTCGGCAATGCGCCAGCCACGGTAGTTGGACAGGCCCCAGTAACGGATCTTGCCCTGACGGATCAGGTCACCGATGGCCGACACCGTTACTTCCAGCGGTGTGTGGTGGTCTTCACGATGCAGGTAGTAGATGTCCAGGTAATCCGTGTCGAGGCGGCTCAGGCTGGCGTCGAGGGCATTGAAAATCCGTTTGCGGCTCAGGCCACTGCGGTTGGGCAACCCATCCGGCGGGCCGAAACCGACCTTGGACGCCACCACCCAGTCCTGGCGCTGCCGGGCGATGGCTTCACCCACCAACTCTTCAGAGCGCCCGCCGGTGTAAACATCCGCGGTGTCGATAAAGTTGATGCCCTGGTCCCAGGCCTTGTCGATGATGCGCAACGAGTCCTCGGTGTTGGTCTGTTCGCCAAACATCATGGTGCCCAGGGTGAGGGCGCTGACCTTCAAACCGGAGTGGCCCAGAGAACGATAAAGCATAGAGAACACCTCAATGTCGCGGGATAGAGCCTATGCAATACCAGATCGCGGCACCGCCGAACAAGCCGGTTATGGACATGAATGCGGTTTATGCCATCGCCTTACAGCAAACCGCCGCCGTCGATGTCGATCACGCTGCCGGTCATGAAGGCATTTTCCATGGCCAGTACATACCCGGCTGCTACTTCGTAAGCCTGTCCCACGCGTCCGACCGGCAAAGCGTGACCGACTTTGGCATACATGGCCTCGCGTTGATCTTCCGACAACCCCGCATACGCCGGTGTGTCGATCACGCCGGGGCTGACGACGTTGACCCGACGCGGTGCCAGCTCCTTGGCTAATTGTTTACCCAGCGCTTCGGTCGCAGCGTTAATGCCGATTTTGATGAATTGCCCAGGCACTAACTTGCGCCCCAACTGCCCGGACGTAAGGACGATACTCCCATGCTCATCGAGGAATGGCAGTGCCAGTTGGATAGCCCGCAAAGCGCCCCAGAGCTTGACGTTGAAATTGTCCTGGGCCAGTTGCAGGTCGGTGTCCTGAAGATTTTTCGCCTGTACGGCAGGGCCGGCGGTGTAAACCAAATGATCAAAGCGGCCCACGCTCTCGAACAGGCGTTGCAATGACGCATTATCCGTCACGTCCACAGGTTCGCTGCGCAGGCCGTTGTGGATCGCCGAAGACAGGCGTCGTCCAGCCAGCACCACCTGCGCGCCTAGTGACCTGGCCTGCTCGGCGACCGCCGCGCCGATGCCGCTGCTGCCGCCAATCACCACCACGGTTTTGCCATTGAGGGGAGATGTCATGGGTACTGCCTCGCATTAAAAAAGGGATATTCATCCTCTCAGCTTGGCAATGTCGGAAAAATAGCGGTAAATCGACAAGATCATTAAAGGATTTTTATCAGTGAGCTCGACTCTCGACCTTGAAGTCTTTGCCCGTACGGCGGATATCGGGAGCCTATCCGCCGCCGCACGCTCCCTTGGCCTGACACCCGCTGCCGCGAGCATTGCGCTCAAGCGTCTGGAAACACGCCTTGGCGTTCGCCTGCTGGCTCGCTCTACGCGCAGCATGCGCCTGACTGAAGAGGGCCGCTGTTACCTGGACAGCGTGCGCCTGGCGCTCGCCGCTTTGTCTGAAGGGGAACAAGGGCTGAAGCGGCACGGCGAAGGCTTGAACGGTGTACTGCAACTGGCCGCTCCCTCGGATTTTGGGCGCACGGTTTTGCTGGAATGGTTGGATGACTTCAAGCAACAGCACCCCCATATCCGCCTGCAGTTACTGCTTAACGATAAGAACGCCGACCTGTTCCGCGAGACCGTGGATATTGCCCTGCGCTTTGGCGTGCCGAATGATTCCAGCCTGGTGGCTTTACCGATCCTAGCGAACCACCACCGCGTGGCCTGCGCCAGCCCTGCGTACTTGGCCCGGCAGGGGACGCCTCGTGAGCCTGCCGATCTGGCGCAGCACAGCGCGCTGATTTACATGCGCCATGGCCGCCCTAACAACACATGGAGCTTTCGCAAAGGCGATGTTGTGCAGGAAGTGCCCGTGCATAGCGATTATTTGTGCGACGACGGTGAAGTGGCGCGGCGGTGGGCGCTGGCGGGGCATGGGGTGACCTATAAAGCTGGGCTGGATGTAGTACGGGACATAAGGGCCGGCCGTTTGGTTCCGTTGTTCGAGGGCTGGCAAGGTGAGCCTGCGCCGCTGAACCTGATGTGTCCCCATCGTGCGCAGGTGTCGGAAAGAGTGAAAGTGTTCCAGGCATTTTTGCAGCAACGCTGCCATGCGCTGTTGAACGACGTACGAAATGATCAATAAGGACGTCCAGGCCACATCCTTATGGAAACATCCTCGTCTGTCGGTAAACCGCTCAGCCTGGGGCTTGGCCGTAGTCCTGAATATTCAGTTGGCCTTTGGCCGAATAAACCGGCAAGGGGGGATGATTGAATTCAACCTTGAAGTACGCGATCGCGTGTCCGGCATGTGGCATTTTTTTGATGGTGAGTTGACCGCTGGTTGCATACAGATGCTGAAAGCCAATCAGGTTTGTCAAAATCCCGATCCGTGGATCGTCCAGGACGACTTTGTATGTGCCCTCTCTGACTTTGGTATCAATTAGCACGGCGAAGAAATACTCGGTGTCGGGGAAAACACGGGACCACCCTAGGATGTTGTAGTACGGGGCGACACCCAAGTGCTCAAACGTATTGACGGCCAGGTTTTCAGCCTTGAATGAGGGCATAGGCAGTATCCCGCCACTGAGCTCAACCTCGAATTTCCCGTTGCCGTTATGTACGTCACAGGTGCCTCGGGACACCATCAACTGAGCTTCCGGTTGGTTATAGGGCTGGGCGGTAAAATTGAACGTTGCGACGATACGGTTTTTCCTCAAGGTGACGGTAATTTCACCTGATACGGCTACAAAGTTGGTGTTGGCGGTAAATATTGCCGCAGAGGCCGTAGTCACTTTGCGTGTGCCGTCGAAGCTGTAGGTATGGGGCTTGCCATTGTCGCGAAGGCTCAAGGGCAGCAAGCAGGAGAGCTCGACACTGGGTTGAGAACCCACTGCACTCTGACGTGCGGTAATAACCCATTGGACATGGGTCTTTTCCAGCCTGACCGTGTCCGCTTTGAATGCCCGCGTGATCACGCCGGACATGTTCGCGCTGGCCGTGCCTTCGGCCAGATGCGAATTTCTGGGCAGTTGAAGAATCTCCATGACGCAGTCCTCATCCAAGTGGGTGGCGCCTGGAGTATGAGAACAAATAAAAGCAGCGGGTACTGTCAAGGTTGACAGGTTTAAAAAGCAAAAAGCTTATAACGGTTATGCGGGCTCAGGATGCACCAGCCCCGGCGCATCCTGAGTCATCGCTCAAGTGCGCAATGAGCGAGTCATGCGCAATGCCAATACACTGCCCGCCACAATCACTGCCGCCAGCAGGTACAGGGCCATATCCGTGGAGCCGGTGGCATCTTTCACAAAGCCGACGATATATGGGCTGAGGAAGCCTGCCATCTGGCCCATGGAGTTGATCAACGCCAGCCCACCGGCGGCGGCACCCGCGCTGAGCATCGCCGTCGGCACCGGCCAGAACATCGGCAGGCCGGTAAGCGCGCCCATGGTGGCGATGGTCAGGCCGAGGATCGCAATGGCCGGCGTGGTAGCGAAATTCACCGCGATCACCAGGCCCACCGCGCCCATCAGCATCGGCACGACCAAGTGCCAGCGCCGCTCTTTGCGCAGGTCGGCGGAGCGGCCCACCAGCAGCATAAACACTGCCGCCAGCAAATACGGGATCGCACTGAGCCAACCGATCACCAGGTTATCGCTGAACCCCAGGTTCTTGATGATCGACGGCAGCCAGAAGTTGATGGCGTACACGCCGCTCTGGATGCAGAAGTAGATCAGGCCAAATGCCCAGATCGCCGGGTTCTTGAACACTTCGGCGAGGGAGTCGCTGGTGGTCTTGGGCTTGTTCGCCAGGTCCGTGGCCTGGTCGCCTTCCAGCACCGCGCGTTCCTGGGGCGTGAGCCATTTGGCGTGGGCGAAACTGTCGCTGAGCAAGAAGTAGGCGAGGGCGCCCAGCACCACGGTGGGTATGCCTTGGAGCAGGAACATCCACTGCCAACCGGCCAGACCGCCCTGGCCGGCGGCGAAGTGGTTGAGAATCCAGCCGGAAAACGGGCTGCCCAATAGGCCCGACACGGGGATCGCCGACATAAACAACGCCATGATCCGCCCGCGACGGAAGGTCGGGAACCACTGCGAGAGGTACAGCACCACGCCGGGGAAGAAGCCGGCTTCGGCCGCACCGGTAAACAGGCGCAAGGTGTAGAAGTGCGTCGGCGTGCTGACGAACAGCAGGCAGGTGGACAGCGTGCCCCACACGATCATCATCAGGGCGATCCAGCGCCGTGGGCCGAATTTGCTCAGCGCCAGGTTGCTCGGTACGCCGCACAGTACGTAACCGATAAAGAAGATCCCGGCCCCGAGGCCGTACACGGTTTCGCTGAACTTGAGGGCGTCGAGCATCTGCAGCTTGGCGAAGCCGACGTTGACGCGGTCGAGGTAATTGAACAGGTAGCAGATAAAAATGAAGGGGATCAAGCGCAGGGTCACGCGCTTGTAGACAGCGTTTTTATCGTCATCGTTGGCCTGGGTGACAGCGGCGCTCTGTGACATGGCGTTCTCTCTTTATTATGATTTTTCGCGATGCGAGGGTAACGTTGATCGCCCCAAGAGTCTCGGCCAGGTAGCAGGGGGCTGTCTTTGTGCTCGCGCACAGTGAACGTGCCTTTGCGCTGTGCCGATGACCAACCACGCCTTGCAGGAAGTTAACCCCATGTTCGAGCTGGATCATGACCTGGCGCAGGAGATCGTCGATCGCACCATGGCCATCCTGCCCTATAACGTCAACGTCATGGACAGCCAGGGCTTGATCCTGGGCAGCGGCGAGCCCGAGCGCATCAACACTCGCCATGAGGGCGCGCAATTGGTCTTGGCGAATGGTCGTGTGGTCGAAATCGACGGCCACACCGCCAAGCACCTCAAAGGCGTGCAGCCCGGCATCAACCTGCCGCTGATGCACGATCAACGCCTGATCGGTGTGCTGGGCATCACTGGTGAACCGCAACTGCTGCGCACCTACGCCGAATTGGTGCGCATGACCGCCGAGATGCTGGTCAGCCACCGTCACCAACAAGCCGAACAGCAATGGCGCCGCCAGCGGTGCGACGACCTGCTGGCGCTGTTGCTTGCCGAATCCGGCGACTCGCCGCGCCTGGTCGACGAAGCCCAGCAACTGGGGCTCAAGCCGCATCTGTCGCGTACGCCATACCTGTTCGAGCTGGGCGCGGGCGCCTCCGCGCAGGACCTTGGTGCCTGGCTGGCTGCGCGTTATCCCGACAGCTGGTGCGTCAGCTCGGCGCAGTTTTCATTGTTGTGGTGCCGACCGGCCGGGCTCCCGGTGGACAATCCCAAGCTGCTGGAAAAACTCGCCGGCCACGGCTGGCAGATCCAGCGTGTGGCGGTGGGTGGCCAGGCCGACGGGCTGGCCGGGCTGCGCCGTTGCTATCGGCGGGTCGGGGACCTGTTGGCCTATGGCCGGGACATCCTGCCCCATACGCAAGTGCTGACCCTCAATCGCTATCGCCTGCCGGTAATGCTGTGGCGTCATCGCAACGACGACGCCCTCGATGAATTGCTCAACCCGCTACGCAAAGTACTGGCCAAGGACGGCAACGGCCAATTACTGGCAACTTTGCGCAGTTGGTGCGAGCACGACGGGCAAAGCCAGGCGTGTGCCGACGCTTTGGGCATCCATCGCAACAGCCTGCGTTATCGCATGGAGCGCATCGCCGAACTCAGCGGTGTCGACCCGCTGACCCTCGATGGCATGCTTGCCTTGTACCTGGGCGTGCAGTTGCTGCCCCAGGATTTGTCGGAATGAACAACAAACCTGCGCCGCACTTGTGCATCGGACCGGCGTTATTGCCGCAGCCAACTGGCAGCATGGGCGTTATAAAAAACGGAGAACGCCCATGAAGATCATCATCGCCCCCGACTCGTTCAAGGACAGCCTGAGCGCCGCAGGCGTTGCCCAGGCGATTGTCGAGGGGTTGGCCCAGGTTTGGCCGGACGCGCAGATGATCCAGTGCCCGATGGCCGATGGTGGCGAAGGCACGGTGGACGCGGTGCTCGCCGCCTGCCACGGCGAGTTGCGCCGCCAGACCGTGCGCGGCCCGCTCGGCGCCCCGGTGGACGCACGCTGGGGCTGGTTGGCCGACAGCCACACCGCGATCATCGAAATGGCCGAAGCCAGCGGCTTGCAACTGCTGCCGCCGGACCAGCGCGACGCGTGCCGAACCACCACCTTCGGCACCGGTGAACTGATCCGCGCGGCGCTGGAGGCGGGGGCTCGGCGCATCATCCTGGCCATCGGCGGCAGCGCCACCAACGACGGTGGTGCAGGGGCGATGCAGGCATTGGGTGTGCAAATGTTCGATGCCGACGACCAGCCCCTTCCACCTGGCGGCTTGGCCTTGGCGCAATTGGCGCGCATCAACCTGGACAGCCTTGACCCCCGCGTGGCCGAGGTGCGTTTCGAGATTGCTGCCGACGTCAATAACTCCCTCTGCGGCCCCCACGGCGCCTCGGCGATTTTCGGCCCGCAAAAAGGAGCGAGCCCGCAGCAGGTGCAACAGCTCGATGCTGCCCTCGGCCATTTTGCCGACATCTGCGCCAGGGTGCTGCCTACCGATGTGCGCGACGAACCCGGTAGCGGCGCCGCTGGCGGCCTGGGCTTCGCTGCCAAGGCGTTTCTCGGCGCCCAGTTCCGCGCGGGGGTGGAGGTGGTTGCCGACTTGGTGGGCCTGGATGCCGCCGTGCGCGGTGCTGATCTGGTCATCACCGGCGAAGGCCGCTTCGACGCCCAGACCCTGCGCGGTAAAACCCCGTTCGGCGTGGCCCGCATCGCCCGGCAACACGGCGTACCGGTGATCGTCATCGCCGGCACCCTCGGTGAAGGCTACGAGCAGATGTACTCACACGGCGTCGACGCCGCCTTCGCCTTGCCCAGCGGGCCCATCAGCCTTGAGCAGGCGTGCAGCGAGGCACCGCGCTTGTTGCGCGAGCGGGCGGCGGATATTGCGCGGGTGTGGCGCGTGGCCGCCGGGCGCTGACGCCACAGGCCGAACATGGGACAATCCGCGCCTTTTCAGACACGGAGAGTCCCCATGTTGCGCCCCGTACTCCTGGCCCTGCTGGCCGGTTCCTCTGCCCAAGCCTTTGCACAACCCGCTAGCGAACGCGTGCCGCTGCTGCGGGACATCAAGGAGTGGGTGGTCGGTTGCGACAACCTGCGCAACTGCCACGCCCTCAGCGCACCGAGCGGAGCCAATGAAGAAGATTACAGCTCACTGACCTTGCATATCTGGCACAAGGCCGGCCCTCAGGGCTACTTGCGCCTGCGCTTCGACCATCGGGGGGAGACGGCGGACCTGTCGACCCTGCAACTGGACGGCCAGCCCCTGGGCAATGACTTGACCCAGGCATTGCAGGTGGAGTTGGACGACCAGGGCGGCGATCCCCATGTGCAATCCTTTGGCGTACTTGACGACGCCGCCGCGCGCCGATGGTTGCAACGCTTGCGCGATGGCCAGCGCTTGCAGCTGCCCGGCGATGCCGATGCCCACGTTTCCCTGAGTGGGTTGAGTGCATCGCTGTTGTTGATGGATGCGGTGCAAGGCCGGGTGGATAACGTCACCGCACTGGCACGACCCGGCAAAGGTGCGGCGAGTGCCGTGCCGGCGCGTTTGCCGACGCCGCTGCTGCGTCCATTCCCCGGTGCGCCGGCGTTGACCGCCGAGGAGCAGCAAGCTTTGGTGGCCGAGGCCCTCAAAGGTGAAACGGCGCAAGAAGACTCGCCGCCACCCGAAGCCAGTGCCGGTGCGTTGACTGCCTCGCAGGCCATGACCGTGTTGAGCTACGACTGCGCGGCCTACAACTGCGAATACGAGGTGGTGCGTCGCGCGCGCCAGGCACCATATGCCCAGACCGCGTTGCAACTGGAGTCGCTGCCTTTGGACGGCGCCGCGCTGCAAGGCTCGGTGGGCTACGACCCAGCCACCGGCACCCTGAGTTACTTCTACAAGCAACGCGGGCTCGGCGATTGCGGGGCCGGGGCGGTGTGGTTGTTTGACGGCAAGGCTTTCCAGCTCAGCGAGTTTCACATGATGTCGCGCTGCACCGGGGTGGCCTACGGCGACTGGCCTTCGTTGTGGACAACCGCTCCAGCGCCCTAGGCAGCGGACGGTCGGCGCCTCTACACTGGCCGACCACATGTCTTTCAAAGGATGAAACCCATGCACGCGCCTGAACCCCATATCGTCATCCAGCGCTTTACCGAGGCCCACCTTGACGGCGTCGCGGCGCTCTACAACGAGCCGGCGGTGTGCCGTCAGGTACTGCAGATGCCGTTCCAGTCGATTGAAGTGTGGCGCAAGCGTTTGGTGATGGACGACGAACGTCGCCTGCAACTGGTGGCATTGCACGGCGGCGAGGTGATTGGGCAGTTGGGGCTGCAACAGTACCTGCGCGTGCGCCAGGCCCATGTCGGCACCTTTGGCATGGGCGTGGCAACTGCCTGGCAGGGCAAGGGCGTCGGCTCGCGGCTGTTGAAGGCAGCCCTCGACGTGGCCGACAACTGGATGAACCTGCACCGCGTCGAGTTGACGGTATTTGCCGATAACCAGGCCGCGCAACGTCTGTACCGCTCGTTCGGTTTCGAGGTGGAAGGGGTGCTGCGCGACTACGCCCTGCGTGACGGCGTCTACGTCGACACCGTCAGCATGGCGCGTTTGCGTCCTTCGACTTAATCCTGCAAGGCAAACGCCACCGCGGCCTGCGCATGCAACGCGGTGGTGTCCAGCAGCGGCAGGTTGGTGTGTTCCGGCTTGATCAACAGGCCGATTTCCGTGCATCCGAGGATGATCGCCTGGGCACCACGGGCAGCCAACGACGCAATGATGCGCAGATAAGCGTCGCGCGAGGTGTCGCTGATGATCCCCACACACAACTCTTCATAGATGATGCGGTGCACGCTCTGGCGCTCCTCGGCCTCCGGCACCAGCACGTTCAAGCCATGCTCGGCCAGGCGCGCCTTGAGGAAATCCTGCTCCATGGTGAACGCCGTGCCCAGCAGGCCGACGTTGAGCGTGCCGGCCGCCAAGGCCGCCTGGCCAGCGGCGTCGGCGATATGCAGAAACGGAATCGAGATCGCCGCTTCGATACGCGGCGCCACCAAGTGCATGGTGTTTGTACACAGCACCACGCAGTCCGCGCCGCCGGCTTGCAGGCGTCGCGCCGCGTCTTCGAGGATCTGCGCCGCGTCGTCCCAGCGCCCATCGTGCTGCGCCTGCGCCACCGGGCCGAAATCCACGCTGTACATCAACACCTGCGCCGAGCGCAGCGAGCCGAGCTGGTCACGCACGCGCTGGTTGATGATGCGGTAGTACTCGGCGCTGGACTCCCAGCTCATGCCGCCGATAAGGCCGATGGTGCGCATGTGATGCTCCTGATAGGGGGGAGCTCCACCTTACTTACCGACGGTTGATTAGTCATACGCAGTTGCCCGCCAAATGACCGGTGCAGTTTTTGTCATCTCGGCTTGATCAGTCGAGTGGGCGCACCATTTCCCCAGGATTGGCTATACCTACAGCTCCGCCCTTCGATGATGACTGCCAGGGAGTTCAATGATGAAACTAAGGCTAATGGTCAGTACGTTGTGCGTGGCTTCGCTTGGGATTGCAGGCTGCGCCAGCCAGGTCACGCAACCGGATGAATATTCGGGCTTTCTTTCCAACTACAGCCAACTCAAGCAAGCCAAGTCACCGTCAGGCGTCGAAGTGATGCGCTGGGTCGATCCCCAACTGGACCTGAGTCGCTATAACGCGGTGTACATCGAACCGACCCAGTTCTATCCCAAACCCCAGGCCACCGCGAAAATCCCTGACAGCACCCTCAACGGCATTAACACCTACTACAACCAGGCGCTCAAGCGTGAGCTGGCAAAATCCTTGCCTTTGGCCAATGCCCCAGGCCCAGGCGTAATCGTGGTGCGCGGGGCCATCACTGCCGTCAGCAGCAAGACCGAAGGGCTTAAACCTTATGAGTTCATCCCGGTAGCACTGGTGGCGGCGGCGGTCAGTACCGGCACCGGCATTCGCGATCAAGAAACCACCCTCGGCACCGAGGCGCAGTTCCTCGACGGCGCCACGGGGAAAGTCCTGGCCCAAGTGGTGCGCAAAGGCACCGGCAAGCCCTTGGAGAACGACGCTCAGGTGATGAAAGCCGATGACGTGAAAAACGTGATCGACGGCTGGGCTTCAGACCTGCATCAGTCCTATGTGAAATTCAAAAAGCACTAAAACGCATTGCGTGCCGGCCGGTTGTAATAGCTGAGCAGGACGTCGTAGCGGCGGGTGACGAGGTCATAGTCGTCACTCAGCTGTTGCGGGGTGGCGTGGTTGAGCCAGTCTTGAAGCATGCCTTGCAGGGCAGCAAGGTAGGTATCGGCGGGGGTTCTGAGGGTGTACCAAAGGTGCAGCGTTTCTTCAGTGAGTTCTTTATCCGGCATCTGATCGACAAAGGCTGCGGCACTTTCTTGGGCACGCTGAACCGAAGCGGTCAACGCAGCCAGGGCTTGGGGTGTCAGGTCGGCAGCGCGTACCCCTTGGTCGATCCGATCGATCGACTGGCGCGACGCAATCATGTAATTGAGCAGGTGCCAATGCAGGTCTCGGCCCAGACGTGCTTCCAGTAAATCCAGCTGTAGGGGGCGCAAACGCAGCTCCTCACGCGTCAGATCGTCACGCAGAGCCGCGGATGCCGACAGGTAGCCGCCACCGTTACGGCTTAGTTCTGCTTTCAACTGGTCAAGCATGACGTTGCCAAATAATTGCTGCTGCGGCGTTTTCGCGCCGGGGGTTTGGTTGGGGCTGAGCAGCGTGCCGACGTCGCTGATTCTGCGAAGGGTCTGCAAGTACTGCTGCGTGGCCGTGATCAATGGGCTGCCGGGGGCTTGGCGTTCCAGCTGGAGGGTAATAGCAGGGGTGCATATCTGCTTTTGGATCAGGCGGGCTTGCGGCTCGGCGTTGTCGCCAAATTCTTCCCGAGGCAAGTTCGCGGCGCCGGAGCGCTCAGCCGTCCGGACTGAGGCGTCGACCTGAGTCAGCAAGTAGTAGGCCAGCCGAGTATCGCGGTCAACGCGGTTAACGCAATCGATGATCGGCGCAAGCGCGCCGGCCGTTGCAGTCTGGGGGCTGTCCAATTGGTTGAGCCACCACTGCACAATCTGCAGTTGTTTGCTGGCGCCGGCCAGGCTGAACAGGCACAGGATCAATACCACCCCGACGGGGTACAACATGATTGGCTTCATCACTCAGCCTCCTGACCGTACCACTGTGCCTGGGTCGCGGGGGCCTGGCAGGGTTGTGCTGTTCTCGGCATGCGGCTGCACACGCGCTCTGTCCACTGTTGCAGGCCTTGATTGCGGCCCACCTGATAATGACTGTCAAAGCTTTTGAGCGCTGCAAACATCATTGTCAGGAGCAAAGTGACAAGGCCCCATACACCGATGGTCTTGCGCGGATGGCGGGTGGACCATTCTTTGTAGCCCGTGCGGGCTTGACGCTTACCCGCACCGATCACGACCAGGGTCGCCACCATCACCAGGCCCGCAACCGCGCCGAATTGAACACTGATGGCCACGCTCATGATCGCCCCCGGCAACAGATCGCGCAGCGGCAATAACGGCAGGCGGGTAGGGCAGAGTCGCGTCGGTAGTCTGACGGCGAGGCTTTCATCCAGGACGCGGACCCGATGTACCAGCGGACGCCACACTTGCCAGGCCAGGGCGCCGCCCACGACATAGGCCATCGACCATACCAACGCGTGCCCCAGTGTGCTGACCAGGACTCCTGAAAACCACGGCGCCTGGAACAGTGCACCTGTCACACAGCCCAGCACTGTCGCCAGCGCCAGCGGCCAAGTGTCGACAGCAGTTTCCCACTCCTGCCAGAAATAAGCCGTACCGCCTGGCAGGGACAGCGCAACGTCGGGATGATCGGCTTTAATGCGCGCGGCCAGCGCTCGGCACGCCTCCCAGTCGGCCTCGCTCAAGCGCTGAGCGAATGCACGTCGCTGCCCCAGTGTCATCGGTGCCAACAGCAAACGAGCGGCGCGCTGTTGCGCAGTGTGCGGCGGCACAACAGCCAGTGCACGCTGGTGGGCAATGAACGCCGGCCCTTGCTCACGCCGCAACAGGTGCTGCCATTCATCCTCGGGGCAGGGGTTTTCGCCACCGTGCGGCCAGCCCTGCCCGGCGCGGACGGCCTCGAACAACGCAGGCAACCAGAAGTAGCCGTCGCATAGCAGTGTGGCAAGTGTCTGGTTGAACCATTGAGCGTGCGCCGGCTGGCGCAACCAGGCGTGTTCGTCACGCCGGGCGTACGCATTGAGGAAGTCCGCTTCATTACGTTGTGCAAGTGCCAGCGCCAATTGGCTGCGCAACGCCTGCCTGCATTGAGAGGCCAGGGCATCCAGCCATTGCGCTGGCAGCTCCAGGCGCTGCCAGGCACTGAGCCAGTGGAAGGTGTCAAACGCCCAGCGAAGCTCCTCATCGCTCACGGTGTCGTCGCTGATACAGCGTTCGAGCAGCGCCACTTCGAATGCCAGGCCGTTACCTTGGGCCAAGGCCTGCTCATAGCGCTGGGGCAGGGTGCCGTCCACCGGTTCTGGTGCAGCCATTTCGACCGCAACGGCGGCAGACGCGTCGTCCATGACCGACTCTTGCCCGTTCAGGGCCGCTTCATACGCTTCGCGCAGGCGCTGGAACCCCTCGGGATCATCATCCGGCCGGGTTTTCTTGAGCAGCGCCGCGTAGGTGCGCTTGATGGTGCGGCTATCGGCATCCGGGGGCAGATCAAGGACATCCCAGCAAGTCATGTGCGGTGCAGCTCCGTGGGGAATCGCGCGCACCTTACCCGTTTTAGCAGCCAATAAACCAGCGGTAGTACAGGTTGGCGCTGTCGGCCTGATATCGGAAAGTGACGTGCTCGGTCCGGACTCGCCGGAGCCGAGCTCGCGGTGTTACTTGAGCGGGGTCAACGGCGGCAGTTTCCATTGACCGCTGCCGACCTCAGGCTTGGGCAGGTAAATCCGCAGCACGGCGTAAAACGGACCGGGGGGAGCCGGCAACCAATTGCTCTGTTCGGCTTTGGGCGGTTCGTGATGTTGCAAGGCCAGGGTCAGGCCGCCATCGGCATCGCGCTTGAGGCTGGGCAACATGCTTGAATTGATCAAGTAGCGCTTCTTGTGGTTGGGCACCAGTTGCTGGGTCTTGGCGCTGTACATGGTCAGCGACCAGAACGCGTCCGCCGGTGGCAGTTGGTCCTTGTTGAAATGCAGTGTGTAGCTATGACGTGCCCCGTTCGCCGGTTTACCTTCGCTGTCGACGACATAACTCAGGTAGGCGGTTTCGTCGCTGGAGGTGCCGAAGATGCCCATGTTGGCACCAGCGTAGCGGTACAAGTAGTTGTTGTTGAGGTGATCACGACTGCCGTACAGGTCGCCGTTAGACACCTGGTGGGTGTCGATCTTGTCTTTTTTGAACGCGGCAAACTCGGCCTTGCCGTCGGCAATCCCTTCTTCCAGGGCCTTGCGTTGTTCGGCGCTGAGCTGGTTGAACTTGAAGGGCGCACCCGGGGCGACGCCAATCTTGGCAAAGCGCGCCAGCAGGTCTTTCTCGCTGTCCTGGGGGGCGGCGAACGCCAGCATGAAATTCAGGTAGCGGAACAGTTGCGGGCTGTCGCTCATAGTGGCGGTGGGTTTTGGCCACTGGACCTTTGGCACATTGGCCGGTGCGGCTTGCTTGACGTAGCTGCTCAGCGGCTGGACTTTATAGCCGCTCTGAATCTGCTTGACCTTGCTCAGGTCTTTCTCGTCGAACAACTGCGTGCGGTACAGCGCGTAAGCGATATTGCTCTCGCTATAGACCACGCGATCGATGTCCACCGGCTGCTGACCTTTCCAGTTTGGCCCGGCGATCATGTAGTGGCCGCCGTTGTTACCCGTGCTGCGCGTGCCCAGGTAGGCGAAGTTCTGCGTGTAGAGGTCGATCAACTGCACCGAGTAGTAACGATTGTCTTCAATCTTGGGCAGGGTCAGCACCAGCGGTTCGCGGCGCAGATCCATCCACACGAACGAGTAGGGCGTGTCGGCGTTTGGGCTGACGAACGCGGTGTCCTTGGGCGTGAACACCTGGGCGGTATTGCCGATGCGGTTGAACGGCGCCTTGAAGTTGGCGCCGCCCTTGTCGACGGCTTGGGTGTAGAGAGATTTGTACATTTCCACTACCGGAAAACCATACAGGTAGGCTTCCTTGGCGATGGCCCGCGCTTCGCTCGGGGTGGCGGTGAAATCGGCCCAGGCGCCGCTGCTCAGGAGGATCGAGAGGCTCGCTAACAGCAGGCGCGTCGGTTTTCTGATCATGTTGTTGCGTCTCTTAGGGAACTGGGTGATGTCATTGAGTTTCCAGCTTTTATCGAAGTAGGCCTCGTGCGCGGGGGGGCGTACGGCAGGGAATCGCTGGCCGGCAGAGTTTGCACCCAGTTTCGCTGGAAGTCTTTTGTCCTGAATGACCGATTGATCGATGGGATAGCGTCGACGCGCCTATCGCCCTGCGCGATAAGCGCTAATGGCAGGCGTTGAAGGTACGGCGCAGGCGAGAAAATGAAAGCAGTCAGCCAATGATGGACTTGACCTTGTCACGCAGTTGATCGATGGAAAACGGTTTGCCAATCACATGCATGTCCGCCGGCGCGTCGATGTTTTCGGCATAGCCGCTGGCAAACAGGATCGGCAAGCCGGGCCGCAGTGCGCGTACTTTGGCTGCCAGTTCTTTGCCGTCCATGTCCGGCAGGCCCACATCGGTCATCATCAGCTGAATCAGCTGGCTTTCATCATTGACCATGCCCAGCGCCTCCGCTGCGTCGGCCGCCTCAATGACCGTGAACTCCAACTCTTCGAGGACATCGACGATCAACATGCGCACGATGTTGTCGTCTTCGACTACTAGGATGGTGGAGGAGGCTGCGGACATAGTGAGGTTTCCCGAAAATTGGAGGTGCAGGTCGTGTGAATGCAAAGACCATCCTCTAGTGAGTCGTGTCGATCGCAGCAAGTTCCCCTGGCGCGCGTATTGTGACGGGAGTCTGCGCGAATGTCTTGCCCGGATGATGCGCGGCAGCAAGTCGGCCCCGGCGCGCTGGGTGCAGCAACGTCGGGGCCGCAGGCACGGCTTATAGGACCGCAGTGGAGAGGCTCGATACGTCGACATTACCCGTACGGTCTGGGGTCAGGTCTGTGGGGGAGAATTGACTTATCTGATACTCGGGAACAGCGGAATCGCGCTTATAGGCGTCAAGTCGATAGGGCGATATACCCCTGTTCAACGTGCGCTCCAGACCATTCTTCATCGAATCCAGCGAATCAAACGTGACGTACCCATAGTTGGGATCGAAATAGAACCATTGCTTGCTCGCACCGTCGACCTTTACACCCGCGAGCAGCGCGTGGTGTTCCGATGCGACTCTAAGCGTGGTTGATTCGGTGGCATTGGCCAACTCCGAGATAATGGTGGTATAGGGCACACGCCGAGGCGTCTGGCCCATGTGATAAAGGGTTTCCGTGCCGGTGACCTTTTGTAGGGTCTCTATATTTTTGATAAAAGCGGCATTGCTTGGCACGTTCGGGTTAGCGGCGGCGGTGTAAAAATTGCTCAGCAGCGTGTGTTCTTTACCGGTGCCGATGGCAAGGGCCATGGCGTTGGAAATGCCTGCACATTCGCCCTCGGAGCCCATATTGACCAGGCTGAGGTAGAAGTCCTGGGGCATCCGATGCAAATGCCCGCCTGCTGCGGCGATATCTTTTTCAAAGTACGCCAGGCGGTGGAAAGATTCCGCGATAGCTTTTTGTTTGATGGCTTTGGCCAATGTGCCTATGTCTTCGGGAGAGAAACAATACTGCAACAGGCGCTGCAGATCGGGAATGTTCAGGTTGGGTGAATAACCGGGGATATCACTCGGATTGCCGTAGTCGAACCCTTGGTCAAAGGCTGCACGGTTTTCCTTACGCATGCCGTGGTTATATTTGGCGGTAAAGTTCTTATGCTCCTCCTTGGTCAGGCGGGTGACAGTGCCTTGAGCGTTTTCAGGCTGGAGCAGGTTGTAAATGCGGTCGAAAAAGCCGTGGAGCGGCATATCTCGGGTTGGCGGCACCGCAGGTTTGAAGTCCGCCAAGGCGGGGCCGTACGGCTGTTGCCGGGCAACGTCGTAGGCATGCCATTGGTTGTTGTGCAGCACTGCGGTGGTCTCCACGGTCCGGTCCGCGAGGGTGAACGTACCCGCCGATAGCGTGGCGTAGCCTTTGTTGGCCCGGACCAAGTCATACGCGCCCGTTGCGCCGCGCAGGGCATTGACCCCTTGGGTGACCAGGGACACCCCTGTGTTAGCCACGGCACGTGTGCCTTTGGCAATCGTTCGCCCTACCGCCTGCGTAACCCGTGCAGCCCCGACCAGTAAGTCGCCGGCCCCGCTTACGGGGTTGAAGGCGCCGATGGCGGCGGCACCGATCACCTTCGCCGTGTTGAGGGCTTTGACCGTCGTCGACGCCGAACTCTTGACGGCCTTGGCCACTTTGCCCGCCGTTCCCACTCCAGCGGTCACGAAACTGAACATGTCCAGTGCCAGGTCCGTGGCGCCATCGGCATAGTTGCCATTCTGAAAGTTGACGATAGCGGACCTGAGCGGCACCAGGTTCAAGAAAAAATCCGCGAGTTTCCATTCCACCTCATTTTGCTTGTCCAGAGGGGTGACCCCCTTGGCTTGCTTGACCACCTGTGCATTGTCGATATCGAGGTGTTCCACAAACGCATCGGCAATCGACTGAGTGCGCGCCGAGATGAAGGAGGCCGGTGCCAGCGTGCCATTCGCGGGCTTGAGCGCAAAATCGCCGGCTGCGACGCTCTTGGGCACGAACGCCTCAATTTTTTCTTCGTGATTGGCGTTGCGCTCCCGGCGCCGGGTCAGTTCGCTCTCGGGCACCTTATTGATCGTGCCGCGCTTACTATCCACTTCATACACCGTCACGCCGTCCGCGCCGGTGGCCTTGATCAACAGCTTTCGATCCGTGTGGTGCAGGGTGCGAGAGGTAAAATCCAGTCCCAGTTCATAGGTTTTCTTCTGAAAGAACTCCAGTTTGCCGTGCGCCAGATTCTGGCGGTCGGCGGGCGGCAACTGGGAGACGAGCTGTTTGATCAGCGTCCCCAAGCCCTGCTTATGTGAATCGATGGTCTGTTTGAATTGCTCGTTGAATGCCTTGTTCACGCCCAGCGCAAGCGGCGCGTTGACCGCTGCGATAGGAATGCGCGGGTCGGTGGTTTTCCAGGTGTAATCGCGCAGCTCCATCATGGCGATGTCGAGCAGCGAGTACCGCCCGGCCGGTCGTCGATTCGGGTCATAGAGCGGCCCCTGATAGGGGGTGCTGGTATCGTCTACGCTCAGCAGTTTTTCTTCGAACGGTACGTTATCGCCAAAGGCCTCGCGCAGCTTTTGCAACGCGATCTGTTTGCGGCTGGGCAGCTCGCTACTCAGTTGGGCCGAGGCGTTGAGTCGTTCGGATTGCTGGGCGTTATAGGCGCTTCTGGCGCTGTCCAGCTCATCAGCGGTGTAACTGTCGTTCTCGCGCTTGGGCAACATACCGTTGACCACCGCCCAGTCCACTAAAGCCCCTCTCTGCGCATCTTCGGGGGCCAACGCGCCGGACCCTTTTGCTGCCTGCATGACTTGCGCAAACGTCATATTGGCTACCGTCCCCGGGGCTTGCGCCTCCACCGCTGCTGCGGCGATGCAGAAACTGGCCCAGGCCTGGCTGCCATAGGTGAGCGCGGCCGGTATCTCTTTGACGAGCAGTTGAGGCGCCACCCGCGCCAGTAGCAAGTGCGCGGCGAACCTCGCTGTTGCATGGGTGGCGCGACCTTCCTTGACCAAGTGCAGGCTGAGCCGGTTGACGATATCGGACGGCGCCTTGCCCCAGTGCTGCTCACTGGCCAGATCGAATCCGGCCACATGGTTGCGATGGGGGACGAACATCGAGTCCAGGTCCAGGCCCATGTTGATGGCCGCGAGCACGTAGTCATTGACGCTGCCAGGGGTGTCAGCGCCACCCAATTCGGTCTGGATCGCCTGGCCAAGCGCCTGGGCGCGAGGGGATGCCACCAGTTTTGCCAGGGCGTTGGGCGGGTCTCGCAGCTCTGCATCGGACAACGGGGTCTGTTCGAGCAGATAACCTAGGGCACCTTTGCGCGCATCCTCCAAGGGCAGACCGGGCAGACCTGCGGTATTTTTGTCCACCAGCGTGCCGATTTTGCTCTGGTCGGCAACGCTCAAGGGGATCGGCCAGGACAGCCCACCGCCGAAATTGCCCAGGGGCGACTGCAGTGCCCGCTGGGCCACTGCCTCGGCCAAGTACACAACGTAGTGGCGGCGGGTAGGCTGCGCCAGGCGTTGTTCGTTGATAAACGCGTCAAGGTTCACGGTGGTAGCAGTGCCAGAGGCCCGGTGGCGCGGCATCGACCGCGCTTTTAACGCGTCAGCCACGGCCTGTTCATCGGCGTCCGCCGGCAGTTCCTTGACCAGGCTGAAGAGCGCCTGTGCCAATTCGTGCCAGTTACGCTGGTCGGCCAGGGCCTGTTGCAGGCTCTGCGTGCCGGAAGAGGAGGACTGTTCAGGCTTTGCAAGAGCCTGAGCCGTGCTCGCGCCCGACGGTAATCGGGAAACCGATGCCAATGGTGGATTTGCCAGGGCAGAGGGAGTGGGCAAACGTGGGGTGTTGACTGCATTCATCGCGGGCTACCTGTTGGTCATGGTTGGAAGTGCCTTGTTGACGAACATCCCTGTACCCGAGGCGTGTCATTAGGTGTCCGTTGCAGACAAGAGCGTTCCGCAGAACCGTTTGCCCAAGTTGTCAGCCTATATGTAGATAAATACGAGCAAACATCGCGCGGCGAGGGCGCTAAAGGTGGCTAACCGCCAGGTTTTGTTCCGCTCGTTGCGTCAGAAACATAGCCCTCACTGCCACGTTTGGGGCAAACTCCCCGTTTTTCCGTATTTGGCCAAGGCATGCCCATGACTCCCGCTTCGTCCGTCGATGAAAAGAGCTTTCGTACCCTCCTGAGCCGAAACGTGGCATTGCCCCTGGGTGTGGGCGTGCTCAGCGCGGTGTTTTTCGTGTGCCTGATCACCTATTTGCTGTCGGTGATCCAGTGGGTGGAGCACACCGATCGCGTCATCAACAACCTCAATGAGACGTCAAAGCTGACAGTCGATCAGGAAACCGGCATGCGCGGTTTCCTGATCACCGGCGATGAGCATTTCCTCGATCCGTACGAGGTGGCCAAACCGCGGATCATGTCCGACCTGCGTAACCTGCAGGAACTGGTTGCCGATAACCCGCAACAGGTCGACCGCCTCAAGCGTCTGGAGGCGCTGCAACTGGAGTGGAACAAGTACGCCCAGACGATGATTGATATGCAGCGCCAGAGCGGGGACTACCGCAGCGCCGTCAAGGCCGGACGTGGCAAGCGCCTGACCGATGAGATCCGCAAGGAGTACGACGAAGCGGTGGCGATGGAGCAGCAGTTCCGGATCACCCGCAATGCCGACGTGACCCGTACCACAGTGATCAGCGTCGGCCTGTACCTGGTATTCGTACTGGGTTTGAGCGGTTTTCTTGCCTATGTCGGGCGTAAAAATCTATTAGCTCTTTCAGAGAGTTACAGCGCAAACCTCGCGTCACAGCAGAAGATTGCTCGGCGTTTGGAGCAGCAAGCGTGGCTGCGTAATGGCCAGACCGAACTGGCCGAGCAGGTGCTGGGGCAACTGACCCTGAACATGCTGGGACGCAATATCCTGCAGTTTTTTGCCCAATACATGGGCTCGGTGGTCGGTGCACTGTATGTGCGCGAAGAACATGGCGGCCTCAAGCGCATCGCCACCTACGGTTTCTCCCGCGAGCAGGAGCAGCAGGAGCAAGCGATCTACAGCGACGAAGGCATTGTCGGCCAGGCCGCGCAGTTGGACCGCCTGATCCGCCTGGACGATGTGCCGGTGGATTACTTCAAAGTCAGCTCGGGCCTGGGCGAAGGCGCTACCCGCAGCGTGCTGGTAATGCCCACCAGTGATGATGATCGCATCAACGGCGTAATCGAACTGGGCTTCCTGCGCCCGCTACAGGAGCGCGATACGGAATTGATGGAGCTGATCGCCGGCAATATCGGCACGTCCATCGAGGCCGCGCGTTATCGTCAACGCTTGCAGGAAGTGCTGGCCGAAACCCAGCAGCTCAACGAAGAGCTGCAAGTGCAGCAGGAAGAACTCAAGACCGCCAACGAGGAGCTCGAAGAACAGTCGCGCATCCTTAAGGAATCCCAGGTTCATCTGGAGACCCAACAAGCAGAGCTGGAGCAGACCAACGAGCAGTTGGCCGAGCAGACCCAGACCCTGGCTGAGCAGCGCGACGCCATGGATCGCAAGAATATCGAGCTGAACCAGGCCCAACTGGAGCTGGAAGACCGCGCCGAAGAGTTGCAGCGTTCAAGCAAATACAAGTCCGAATTCCTCGCCAACATGTCCCACGAGCTGCGTACGCCACTCAATAGTTCACTGATCCTGGCCAAATTGCTGGCGGAAAACCCCCAGGAAAACCTCAGTGCCGAGCAGGTCAAGTTTGCCGAGTCGATCTACTCGGCGGGCAACGATCTGCTTAACCTGATCAACGACATCCTGGATATTTCCAAGGTCGAAGCCGGCAAGCTCGAAGTACGCCCGGAAAATTCCAGCGTGGCACGTCTGGTGGACGGTCTGCGGGGGATGTTCGAACCGCTGGCGTCCGATCGCAAGCTGGGTTTCCAGGTGGAGGTGCAAGAGGGGGCGCCGGCCATGCTGTTCACCGACCGCCAGCGTCTGGAGCAGATCCTCAAGAATCTGCTGTCCAACGCGATCAAGTTCACCGAGCAGGGCCAGGTGAGCCTGTCGGTGTCCGGCGCGGCCGAAGGCGGGATTGTATTCACGGTGCGCGATTCCGGGATCGGCATCGCCCCGGACCAGCAAGAGAGCATCTTCGAAGCCTTCCGCCAGGCCGACGGCACCACCAACCGCCGTTACGGCGGCACGGGCTTGGGCCTGTCGATTTCCCGCGACCTGGCCACCTTGCTCGGTGGTTCGATCCACGTCACCAGCGAACCAGGCAAGGGCAGTGTGTTTACCCTGACGTTGCCGGAACAGTACGTCGAGCACGAGGAACAGCCCCAGGCCATCGAACCGCCGCGCCCGGTGGTTGCAGCACCTGCGCCGGTCCCGGTCAAGGTCTCGCCCTTGCCGGTGGCCGATGCCGAGCAGATCCCGCGCTTTGCCGACGACCGCGACAAGGCCCCGTTCACCACGCGCTGCATCCTGGTGGTGGAAGACGAGCCGAACTTTGCCCGCATCCTGTTCGACCTGGCCCATGAGCTGGGCTACCAATGTCTGGTCGCCCACGGCGCCGACGAAGGCTACAACCTGGCCGAGCAGTACATCCCCGACGCGATCCTGCTCGACATGCGCCTGCCGGACCATTCCGGGTTGACCGTGCTGCAACGCCTGAAGGAACACGCCAGCACCCGGCACATCCCGGTGCATGTGATTTCCGTGGAAGACCGGGTCGAGGCCGCCATGCACATGGGCGCCATCGGCTACGCAGTCAAGCCCACCACCCGTGAAGAACTCAAGGACGTGTTCGCGCGCCTGGAAGCCAAGCTGACGCAAAAGGTCAAACGCGTGCTGCTGGTGGAGGACGACGACCTGCAACGCGACAGCATTGCCCGCCTGATCGGCGACGATGACATCGAGATCACCGCCGTAGGCTTTGCCCAGGAAGCTCTCGAACTGCTGCGCAGCAACGTCTATGACTGCATGATCATCGACCTCAAGCTCCCGGACATGCTCGGCAACGAGCTGCTCAAACGCATGGCCACCGAGGACATCTGCTCGTTCCCGCCGGTTATCGTCTACACCGGGCGCAACCTGACCCGCGATGAAGAAGCCGAACTGCGCAAATACTCGCGCTCGATCATCATCAAGGGCGCCCGCTCGCCGGAGCGGCTGCTGGACGAAGTCACACTCTTTCTGCACAAAGTCGAATCCCAGCTGTCCCATGAACGCCAGAAGATGCTCAAGACCGCCCGCAGCCGCGACAAGGTGTTCGAAGGGCGCAAAATCCTGTTGGTAGACGACGATGTACGCAACATCTTCGCCCTGACCAGCGCCTTGGAGCACAAAGGCGCGGTGGTGGTGATCGGGCGTAACGGCCGTGAAGCCATCGACCGCCTCAATGAGGTCGAGGACATCGACTTGGTGCTGATGGACGTGATGATGCCGGAGATGGACGGCTACGAGGCCACGGCGCTGATCCGCCAGGACCCGCGCTGGAAGAAGCTGCCGATCATCGCTGTGACTGCCAAGGCCATGAAAGACGACCAGGAGCGCTGCCTCGCGGCCGGCTCCAATGATTACCTGGCCAAACCGATCGACTTGGATCGTCTGTTCTCGTTGATTCGCGTATGGCTGCCGAAGATGGAACGCATTTAAGTGGAGCGAAGTTTTTTGGAAAAAAGCAGCGATATTGAGCTGCGCCTGCTGATCGAGGCGATTTACCTCAAGTACAGCTATGACTTTCGCGACTATTCCGGGGCGTCGGTCAAACGTCGCGTGGCCCATGCCATGCGCCAGTTCGACTGCGCCACCATTTCCGCGCTGCAGGAACGGGTGCTGCATGACCCGGCGGCGTTCATGCAGTTATTGCAGTTCCTGACGATCCCGGTGAGCGAGATGTTCCGCGACCCGTCGCACTTTCTGGCGATCCGCCAGGAAGTGGTACCGCTGCTCAAGACCTATCCGTCGATCAAGATCTGGATCGCCGGTTGCAGCACGGGGGAGGAGGTCTACTCCATGGCCATCCTGCTGCGCGAAGAGGGCTTGCTGGAGCGTACGATCATCTACGCCACCGATATCAACCCAGCGTCCTTGGACAAAGCCAAACAGGGCATTTTTTCTCTGGAGAACGTGCGGGCCTACACCACCAATTATCAGCAGGCCGGCGGGCAACGTTCGTTTGCCGACTACTACACGGCAGCATACGATTACGCGATATTCGACAAGACACTGCGGGAAAACGTGACGTTCGCCGACCACAGCCTGGCCACCGACAGTGTCTTCTCAGAAACTCAATTAATTTCTTGTCGTAACGTATTGATTTATTTCAATAAAAAGTTGCAAGACAGGGCGTTCGGATTGTTTCATGAGTCGCTGTGCCATCGCGGTTTCCTGGTGCTGGGCAGCAAGGAAACCCTGGATTTCTCCGGCTATAACAAACACTTCGAACCCTTGGTCAAGCAGGAACGGATCTACCGCAAATCATGAACGACGCTGCAGCCAGCCCGATTCGCGGGATTGAAGCAATCGTCGTCGGCGCGTCCGCCGGCGGCGTCGAAGCGTTGTTGGGTATTTTCAGCGAACTGCCTAACGGCTTCGGCTTGCCCATCATCGCGGTGCTGCACTTACCGGATGAACGCCGCAGCCAATTGGCCGAAGTGTTCGCCAGGCGCCTGCGCATTCCGGTGCACGAAGCCCAGGACAAGCAATCCATCGAGCCCGGTACCTTGTACTTCGCCGGCCCCGGCTATCACTTGTCGGTGGAGCAGGATCGCAGCCTGTCCCTGAGCCAGGAAGAGCGTGTACATCACTCGCGTCCGTCCATCGATTTTCTGTTCACCTCGGCGGCGGATG
Organism: Pseudomonas sp. S4_EA_1b; assembly: GCF_016307435.1. Lineage (NCBI taxonomy): Bacteria > Pseudomonadati > Pseudomonadota > Gammaproteobacteria > Pseudomonadales > Pseudomonadaceae > Pseudomonas > Pseudomonas sp. S4_EA_1b. The sequence continues at coordinate 74,499 of NZ_JAEILC010000089.1, forward strand.
CTTACGGCCCCGGGCTGCTGGCGATCCTGCTGACCGGCGCCAACCAGGACGGCGCAAGGGGACTGGCCTACGTAAAACAGCAACACGGCACCACTGTTGTACAGGACCCAGCGGAAGCACGCGTGGACGTTATGCCCCGTGCAGCCCTGGCGTTGCAGACACCTGACCATATTCTGACTTTGAGCCGGATAGGCTCATTGCTGGTTTTGCTGGAATCTTCCCCATGTTAAGTACTGTCCAGGCCAAACTGCTGATCGTCGACGATCTGCCGGAAAACCTGCTGGCCCTCGAAGCGCTGATCAAGCGCGAGGATCGCCAGGTTTTCAAGGCATTGAGCGCCGACGAAGCGTTGTCCCTGTTGCTGGAGCATGAGTTCGCCATGGCGATTCTCGATGTGCAGATGCCCGGCATGAATGGTTTTGAGTTGGCCGAGCTGATGCGCGGCACCGAGAAGACCAAGAACATCCCCATCGTATTTGTTAGCGCCGCTGGCCGAGAACTCAACTACGCATTCAAGGGCTATGAAAGTGGCGCGGTGGATTTCTTGCACAAGCCGCTGGATATCCATGCGGTCAAGAGCAAGGTCAATGTGTTTGTCGACCTGTATCGCCAGAGTAAGGCGATGAAATTGCAGGTCGAAGAGCTGGAGCGCAGCCGCCGCGAACAGGAACTGCTGCTCAACCGCTTGCAGGCCACTCAGGCCGAGCTGGAGCAGGCGGTGCGCATGCGCGATGACTTTATGTCGATCGTCGCCCATGAAGTACGCACGCCCCTCAACGGCCTGATCCTGGAAACCCAGCTGCGCAAGATGCACCTGGCGCGAGACAACGCCGCAGCGTTCACTCTGGACAAGATGCACGCCATGGTCGATCGCGATGAGCGCCAGATCCGCAGCCTGATCCGTCTGATCGAAGACATGCTCGATGTGTCGCGTATCCGTACCGGCAAACTGTCGATTCGCCCGGCGCGCTTCGACCTGGCGCAACTGGTCAGCAACTTGGTGGAGAACTTCGCTCCGCAAGTCGCCGCCGCTGAGTCGTCCATGCAGTTATCGACCGAAGGCCCGGTAGTGGGGCATTGGGACGAGTTCCGGATCGAGCAGGTTGTGACCAACCTGCTGACCAACGCACTGCGCTACGGCGCCAAGAGCCCGGTGGACGTGCGGGTGTACAGAGAACACGGCGAGGCGCGGGTCGAAGTGCGCGACCGTGGTATCGGCATCAGCGAGGAAAACCAGAAGCGCATTTTCCAACAGTTCGAGCGTGTATCGGCCAGTCAGGTTGCAGCAGGATTGGGCTTGGGGCTGTTTATTTCCGAGCAGATCGTCGCGGCCCACGGCGGCACCATCGAAGTCGAGAGCCGGATAGGCGAGGGCGCTCTGTTTCGCGTGTGTTTGCCCCTTGAACCGGCGGCGTGAACTCAATCGTCGCCTCGACGCAACCTTCTACGTGACCCTATGGTCGTAGTTGCAGCAATTGACCGGACAAAGGCTTCCCATGAGTGAAGATGCACAAGATGTCGTACTGATCGTCGAAGACGACGAGTCCATTATGTTTGTGTTGGGTGAATACCTGGCGGGCCTGGGCTACCGGGTATTGAAGGCGATCAATGGCGAACAGGCTTTCGAAATCCTCGCCACCAAACCCCATCTGGACCTGATGGTGACTGACTATCGACTGCCGGGTGGCATCTCTGGCGTGCAGATCGCCGAGCCTGCAATCAAGTTGCGCCCGGAACTCAAGGTCATTTTCATCAGCGGTTACCCGCAGGAAATTCTCGACTGCGACAGCCCGATCACGCGCAATGCGCCGATCTTGGCCAAGCCGTTTGATCTGGATACGCTGCAAGAGCATATCCAGCGTTTGTTGGCCTGAGCAAAGTCGCTTGGGCGTAATTCAGGCTCTTGCTGAGCCTGAATTCCCATGTGTGAATTTAACTGGCCTGCGCCATCACTCTGGCGTTGATTTGACTGGCAGGTGTGAATGTGACGTCAAAACCTACCTCTGCATTCAAGAAGTTACGAAAAGCTTCGAATTGCTCATCGCCGAGCCGGTGAGCATTTGCCGACCCCACTTTTTCCACTTTTCCAGATTTCCCCGCAAGGTAAAGATCCAGTGTCAGTTGATTGTTGTGTAAAAGGGTGAGTTCGCCATTATCTGCCTTATGGATGTAAGCGGAGTGAGCGATCTCTCCTTTGCTCACACCGTTTCGATTGACAAAAGTGACAACCCCGGACTCAGTGATGTCGGCGGCATTGAGGGTATTTTTAAGGGTGTCGGGGCTGACCCCCATAAGTCGGTAATAGAGTGGTTTAACGGGGTTAGACGTCTGACTCAGAAGAGTCTGGAACGTTTTCTCAGTTATTTTTTTATCTGCCTGCGCGACACGCAGGGCGACTGAGAGACAGACCGTGCTTTCTGTTTTTTTGTCTAAACTTTTATACAAATGATCGATATTTTTTTTAAGCTCGTCAGTTCCAAGAACTTTGGGCTGAAAATTGTCGAGCGGCAACCCGTAAGCTTGCTGCGTACGAGGGTCTAACGCATGCCAGTTCCCCGTCGTTTCATCAAGTTTGGCGATTACACTGATGTCGTCGATACCATTGGCTGCTTTCAACGTGCCCTGGGCAATCCCGGGCTTTAACGTCTGTGCAAGGGTGTCGGCCTTGCTGAGCCCTGTGTATAGCCGCTTCAACCCACCACCTGCGGCAACGGCACCGCGTTGGGCCAAGCGAGCCGCATCACCCAGCGCGCCCAATGGATTAAGACTTCCAATGGCGGCTCTACCTACGATTTTCACCGCGCGCGCGGCCTTTTCAGCCCAGGACGCACCGGTTTGCAGGACTTTGGCGCTCTTAGCCGCCGCACCGATCGCCAGAGAGAAGCCAAAGACATCAAACACAAGATCCTGCGCGCCGGCTTCAATCTTGCCCTTTTGAAAGTTGCTAATCGCCGATCTCAAGGGAATGAGGTTGAGCATCGCCTCTCGGCCTTTCTTATAGAAAGGAACTTCACTCTCAAATGTTGTAAGGCCGGTGGCTTCTTTTTCGAATTTTTCAATATTCGCGTCGTCCACAAACGCTTGCGCAATGTAGCGCGTTCGTTCGCTGCTGAAGTTGTCCGGTATATGGTCGGCGTGCGGTTTACTGTCGGCGATATCGGGTGCGTGTGTGCCGGTCGGTTTTATTTCTACTAACCTTGTATGGGGCTCGGTTGCCCTAGGCGGATAGTAGCCAGGCTCACTGCCAATAGCCGTTTGGGAAATACTGCCGCGCTTCATATCGATTTCATATGTACGAGTTTTACCATTACGCCGAGTGCGAATCAGAAGATTGTTATTTTTTCGTTCCTTGGTTTTTTGCGCTCGACCAACAAGGTTGCCGTAGAAGTTGTACTGGTTTTCATAATAAAGTTCATCTGCGCGCATCACAGTGATGGCGCCGAACTCGAAATCCTTGCGCACTTCCAACGGCTGCGTCGATATCAAGTGTTTTACTTGGCTGGCCACGGCTTGCTTCATGCCTTTAAAGTAATTTGGAAGCTCCTCCTTAAAGGCTTTATTGACGTCTTTTAATTGTCCAGCCTGTACTTGGATAGGTCGTATCGATACGTTGCTATCGGACGAGTGCCAATCGAAACCGGGCGGGTTGAGAAGGCGACCCTCCAAATACAGATCAACCACTGAGTAGGGGCCGGGATACTCCCGCTGTTCAGGGAATGACGAGATGCACTTCTTTTCAAACGGTATTTTGTCGCCATATACGCGTTTCAACTCTTGAAGAGCCATCTCCTTGCGCGAGGGCATTGGCGTGGCTTGCGCCTGGGAGGCTGCGCTCAGCTCTCTGACCCGTGCGTCATAGGCCGCGCGGATGGTCGTCATCTGCGTCTCAGTGTAAGTATCTTCTGGGTTTCGCGGGATGATTCCGTTGGCGACGCCCCAGTCTTTAAGTGCGTCGGTCTGAGCGGAATACTCGGTAGCCTGGTCCGCAACACTGATGGGCGCGCGCTCCGCCCGCGCCATGATTTCGCCATATGTCAACGTGGAGGAGGCCCCAGGTCGCTCAGCTTCAATGCGGGCGACCGCCGTACTGAAACTCACCCACGAATGGGAGCCGTAGGTCACATTCGCGGGAATATCCCTGACCAGAAACTCAGGAGCCCGGCGCGCCATTAAGAGGTGGGCGGCAACGGGGGCCAGTTTGTGGCTCACACGCCCCGAGCCGGACAAGTGATATGCCAAGTTTTGCAAAATTTCCGAAGGGTGTTTGCCCCACTGTTTGGCGTCCGCCAGGTCAAACCCTGCAACCCGGGTGCGGCTGGGTTTTACGGTACTTTCAGGATCGAGGGTGGCGTGGATGGCGGCCAACGTCCAGTCATTGACGCTTGTGGGGGTCGACAGCCCGCCAAATTTATCTTGGAGGGCTTGGCCCAGGGCCTCGCCCTTGCGCGAGCCAATGATGTCTTCGATCACCTTGCGCGGATGACGCAGTTGTGATGTCGAGAAGTGCAGGTCCGTCGTTAGGTAGTCCAATACGCCCTTATTTGAGTCATACGCGTCCAGGCTGGACAGCCCAAGACTTTTATCCGTCAGCGAAGAAGCCAGGCGTGTGGGGCTGATGCCGCTCAATGGGATCGGCCAGTCCATTGCACCTCCGAAGTTTCCGTTGGACGGTTGCTTCGGTGCGTGACTGATCAATACGTCAATAAAATTAACAATCTCATCAGTGGTCTTGGGAATCGTCCAACCGTTATCAGTGATGAACTTTTCCAACGATACGGTAGTTCCCGAGTTGCCCGGCATTGACTTGGCGTATGCAGAGTCAGGGTTCACGCTGATCGTGGTGTTTTTCAGGGCATTTAGGATGTTTTGCTGCAATTGAGCTTTGGCCGCTTCTGGTGTCAATCTTCTTCGTTCATAAATCGACAGCTTCGTGCGGTACATCAAATCTTTATAGGTTTCACTGTTTTCGTCATTTTTCAAAATAATGGGCAGAAGTTCGCGCGCCAGTAGATACTTGTTTTGAGCATCGCCCAGCTTGGTTGCTTCGTTCTGCAGGCGTGTCGAATAGCTTTCAGATGCCAAATCGTTGGAGTCTTTGCCAGGGATCCAGCGCAAGGTTTTACTCTGTTCAAGTTCGGCGGCGCGCGTGTTGATTGACTCCATTGACCGCGTGCTATGAAGCTCGTTGTGAAAGTGTGCAACCACTTCAAAGGGCGCCGATGTGCTGTTGTGTGCAGATTCCAGGTTCAATGGCTTTCGTTCAGGGCTAAGCACCTCTGCGGCTCGCATGATCGGCCCCGTGACTTCTGCCCAGCTATGCCCCTGATCGGGGCCCGAGAACTTTTGCATCTTCCCGTTGACTGTAAAAGAGATCGAGTCACGGGCAGGGGAGATTTCCATAGGCTTTGACAGGTCAATGCCTTTTTCCAGGGCCCACTTGAGAAACGGCGGACTCTTCAACGCATTGTGCAAAACGCTCCACCACTGGCCGAAGGTCGATGTTTTCGGAATGTTATCGATATTCTCGGGAAAGCCGTCGTCCGTCGCCCCCGCTTTTAATGCTTTGGCAAACAGCAAAGCCAGCACACTGTTTCCATCATCCTGAGGCGTTGCTTCGGTGTCGGTGCGCTCATTTCGAATAAGGGGACTAGGTGCCGCGGGTGACGTTGGCGTGATGAGGGGAGAAACGAGAGGGAGTGAAAGGTTAGACGGTGTGGAATTATCAATCATCGCACGGCTCTTCAAGTAATTTCAGGGGCTACAGGGGAAGGGATTACCTCCCCCCATGTACCTCTTCGTACCCGCAAGGCGCTAAGCGATCCTACTTTCTGCCGAAACAATAGTGACTGGGTTTTTCCCAGCCTTACCAGAGCGTTGATACCTTCAGTCTGAGGGGGCGCAAATCATTTCCCGCACTTTTGCCGTCAACAAATCGAAGGTGAACGGCTTGGTGATCAACTGCATCCCCGGATCCAGGAACCCGCCGCGCACTGCGGCATGCTCGGCATAACCGGTGATGAATAGAACTTTGAGGTCCGGCCTGAGCTGCCGGCCGATTTCCGCCAATTGGCGACCGTTCATGCCTGGCAGCCCGACATCGCTGATCAGTAGGTCGATACGCTGATCGGATTGGATAATCGGCACGGCGGTGTGGCCGTCGCTGGCCTCGACGTACGCGTAGCCCAGCTCCTTGAGCACTGCGCTGACTAGCAAGCGCACCGCCGCATCGTCCTCGACGATCAGCACGGTTTCGCCGTCAGTGGCGTAGGGCAGCAGGGTAGGATTCAGCGTTTGCTGGGCGATCACTTCGCCGACAAAACGTGGCAGGAACAGGCTGACTGTGGTGCCTTTGCCGACTTCGCTATGGATGATCACATGGCCACGGGACTGACGGGCAAAGCCGTAGATCATCGACAGACCGAGCCCTGTGCCCTGGCCAATCGGCTTGGTGGTGAAAAACGGGTCGAACACGCGCCCCATAACGCTTTCGGGAATGCCGCAACCGGTGTCGCTGACGCTCAGCTCTACGTAGTCACCCGGTGTGAGGGAGCCATAAGCGGCGGTGAACACGCTGTCGAGATGACGGTTGGTGGTTTCCACGATAAGCCTGCCACCGTTGGGCATGGCATCCCGTGCATTGATCACCAGGTTGAGCAGGGCGCTTTCCAACTGATTGGGGTCGGCCTCCGCGGTCCACAATTGCTCGCTCAGACGCATGTCCAGACCGATGCTTTCATTGATGCTGCGTTGCAGCAGCTCACCCATGGACGTGACCAACTGGTTGATTTGCACCGGTTTGGAGTCGAGGGACTGGCGGCGAGAAAACGCCAGTAACCGGTGGGTGAGGCCGGCGGCGCGGTTGGCGGAGGTGACGCCCAGGTCGATCAGGCTGTCCAGATCGTCCAGCTTGCCACGGGCCACACGCCTTCGCAGCAGCTCCAGGCTACCGATGATTCCGGTGAGCATGTTGTTGAAGTCATGGGCGATGCCGCCGGTCAATTGACCGACCGCTTCCATTTTCTGGGATTGGCGCAGCGCTTCTTCGTTGTTGCGCAGTTGAGCGGTACGCTCTTCGACCTGTTGTTCAAGGGTCTCCAGGGTGCGTTGCAAGCGCAGCTCGCTTTCGCCGAGGTCGATCAAGCGGTCCCGCGCTTCATATTGGCGGCGACGCCCGCGTAGGGCGGCGCTGACCAGGCTGATCAAAGTTACCGGGTGAAACGGTCGCTCAAGGAAGGTCACGTTGCCCAACAAGCCGCTGAGGTGGGATGAGCCGTTCTGCTCGCCGCCGCCGTGGTGGGTCAGCAGCACGATGGGCAGGTCCGACCAGGCGGGCTGCTGGTGCAGATGCTCCAGTAACGGCTCCAGGTCGACGCCGCGCAAAGCCTCGGCAGCGATGATCAACAGACCCGCGCCCTGTTCCAGGGCTTCGCACAGGGCCTTGAGGTTGCTGGCAATGACGCCGCTGTAGCCGGCCTCATTGAGCATCATCAGCGCCAAGGTGCCGTCGCGGCCCATGGGCGCCAGCACAATGGCACGCTCGGAGACGGGAGACAGGTCTGTCACTCTCCCTCTTCCTTCAATAACGGCGATCCGGCGCCCATGTAGGTGGGGATGCCGCGCAGCACGCCTTGGAAATTATCCAGTGGTTGGCCCACGGTCATGCCCTGGTTGCTGATGCGGTATTCGCGAATCGTCGATTCATGGGTGCCTGTGCGCTTCTTGATAATGGAGATGGCGCGACGGACCTTGCCCAGCGCTTCGAAATAACGCAGCAGAATCACAGTGTCGGCCAGGTAAGTGATGTCCACCGGCGCCTGCATGTCACCCACGAGGCCGTGCTGGGCCACCGTCATGAAGGTCGCCGCACCACGGCGGTTGAGGTACAGCAGCAGCTCGTGCATATGCAGGATCAGCGCGTTCTCTTCTGGCATGGCGGCCTGATAGCCGTTAATGCTGTCGATCACCACTGTTTTGATCCCGCGTTCGTCCACGCAGCGGCGCACACGGTGGGAGAACTCGCCGGGGGACAGTTCCGCGGCGTCTACCTGCTCGATCAGCAGGTTGCCGGTGGCTTGCAGGGCGGCGAGGTCGATGCCCATGTTTTTCATACGTTCGAACAGCAGGCCCAGTTCTTCATCGAAAATGAACAGCGCGGCTTTTTCCCCACGGGCCACGGCGGCGGCGGCGAAGATCATCGAGATCAGCGACTTACCGGTACCGGCCGGGCCGAGGATCAGGCTGCTGGAGCCGGTCTCTACGCCGCCGCCCATCAGCGCATCCAGTTCGCGAATGCCGCTGCTCAGGGTCTGGCGGATGTAGCCGCCACGATGCTCGGCCGCCACCAGGCGCGGGAACACATGGATGCCGTCGCCCATGATGGTGAAATCGTGGAAGCCGCCGCGGTATTTCTGCCCACGGTACTTCACCACCCGAACGCGTCGGCGTTCAGCGCCGTAGTTGGGCGTCAGTTCTTCTAGACGAATAACGCCATGGGCCACGCTGTGCACGGTTTTGTCGAGGGATTCGGTGGTCAGGTCGTCCAGCAGCAAAACGGTGGCGTCGTAGCGCACGAAGTAATGCTTGATGGCGAGGATCTGTCGGCGATAGCGCAACGAGCTTTGCGCGAGCAGACGAATCTCGGACAGGCTGTCGACCACCACACGGGTCGGCTTCACGCGCTCGACCACTTCGAAAATCTGCCGGGTGGCTTCGCCCAGTTCCAGGTCGGAGGAATACAGCAGGCTCTGCTGGTGTTCAGCGTTCAGCAGGCTTTCGGGCGGGGTCAGTTCGAAGATGTGGATATTGTCATCCAGGTCCCAGCCATGGGACTTGGCACCCTGGCGCAGTTCGCGCTCGGTTTCGGACAGGGTGATGTACAACGATGTTTCACCGTTTTTCGCGCCGGCCTGCAGGAAATGCAGGGCTACGGTAGTTTTGCCGGTCCCCGGCTCACCTTCGAGCAGGAACAAATGGCTGCGGGACAAACCACCGGAAAGAATGTCATCAAGACCTTCGATGCCAGTGGCCGCTTTTTCGGTTAACAGCGCTTTAGATGTAGACAAGAAGTGCCCTCAGGTCACAAGCGAGGAGAGGTGCACGCCCGTTCGGGCGCGCCATATGCACTTGACCGTTGGCTATTGCGGGGGTTCAACGTTTTCGCCGGGTTTGTGCGCGGCGTCGCTTTTTTCCAATTTGTTGTAGACGCCTACAGCCCTTGTTGCAGCGCGGGATCGTCGGGGTTCTGTTGTTCGAGCTGGGCGAGCAGCACCTGCACATTCTGCAATTGGCCGCTTTCTTTCCAGTAGTTGATCAACAGCACCCGCGCCTTGCGGTTGGCCGGGTGGCGCTGGACGATTTCTTCCAGCTGACGTTGGGCGGCTTCGAGTTCCTGTTGGGCGTGCAGGGTGGTGGCCAGGTCGTAGCGGTAATCCTGATTGTCCGGCTCCAACTCTACCGCTTTGGAAAGACCGAGCAGCGCGTAGGTCCGCTCACCGTGGTGCAGCAGCCACAAGCCCAGAGCATGTTGCAGGTAAGCCGATTCGGGATGCGCCGCCAATTGCCGGGCCAGCAGTTGCCGCGACTCGTCGGTTTTGCCTTGTTTATCCAACAGCTCGATTTGCGCGACCACCGCCGGCAAGTTGTCCGGTTGCAGGCGAGTGGCCTGTTCCAGCGCATTCTTAGCCTCGGGCAGCAGCGCACTGTGAATGTACAAGCGTGCCAGTTGAATCCAGCCTTCGGCAGTTTCGGGCTGGGACTTGAGGTGTTTGACGTACTCGTCCAGCACCTGTTGCAACGGGCCGAAGTACAGGCCCAGGGTATCTGGCGACAAGCCCAGCAGGGCATTGGCCGCGGCAAAACGCACGGGTTGCTCTGGGTCGTCGAGGACCGGGCCGAGCAACAGCGTGCGCTGGCCGGTAGGCACCAGGCCGACGATGCTGCGGATCGCCGCCTCGCGCACCAGTGTCGACGGGTCGGCCAAGTCTTTATCCGCCAGCTTCAAGGCTTGAGGGCTGGGGTAGTTAGGTAATTCCGCGTGCAGGGCGGCGCGGCGTTCGGGCGACAGGTCCGGCCGCGCCAATTGCTGATACAGCACGCGCGCCGCGCCCGGTTCGCCATTGTGCGCCTGCTTCAATGCTTTGGAGTAACCATGGGCAATCGCGGGCGGCACCGCCACCGGCGTGCTGCGAGTGAAATACCAAGTGATGAGTACGATAAACAACAGGGCGCACAGGCCCACGAGGGCGTAGCGGCGTGACTTTGGCATGCAGGTGTCCGAAAGCGTCAGCAGTTCGTTGAGAGGCGCAAGCTTCGACCAGACCACGGCAGGTGTCAAACCCGCATCAGGTGAGCACGTACTCCACCGGCTCCAACGCCGGCGGCAGTTGCGTTGCCCCCAGAGCGGCCAGGACCTCACGCTCCAGGGTGCGCAGGATGGCGTTGCAGGGCAGGTCGTTTTCGTCGAAGCCGAAGGGGTCTTCCAGGTCGTCGCCAATCTCATCAAGGCCGAAGAAGGTGTAGCTGACGATGGCAGTGAACACCGGGGTCAGCCAGCCCAAGGGTTCGGCCATGGCGAACGGCAGCAGGATGCAGAACAGGTAGATGGTGCGGTGCAGCAGCAAGGTGTAAGGGAAGGGCAGTGGGGTGTGCTTGATACGTTCGCACGCGGCCTGTACCTGGCTCAGGCTGACCAGGCGTGTTTCCCATTGGGTGTAGCGCCATTCGCTGATTGCACCTTGTCCGGCCAGCTCGCTGAAGCGCGCGCCCAATTGCTGCAGGACCTGATCGGGCAGGTTCGGATGGTCGGCCTGCACTTTCGCCCAAGGCTGGATGGCAAGGGCTTCGTCTTCATGGCGCAGACGCGCGATCAAGCCGTGAGAGAAGCCACAAACGGCGCGCAACAGGCTTGCGCGCTCGGACGTATCGGTCAGCGCCTGGGTCTGTCGGATCAGCGAGCGCACCTCAATGATCATTTGCCCCAATTGCTTGCGGCCTTCCCACCAGCGGTCATAGCAGGCGTTGTTGCGAAAGCTCATAAAGATCGACAACGACAGCCCAAGCAAGGTGAAGGGCGTGGCGTTGACCTTGGAGAAGTACGCCGGGTGCAGCGTTTCCACCAATACGATCACCGACGCCAGCAGCGTCACCAGCAGGCTGCGCAAGGCAATGCGCTTGGCAATCGAGCCTTTGAGGGAAAACAGGATGCCCAGCAGGTTGGGCTTGGGACGCACGATCATCAGGCGGGAACTTCTTCGGTGGCGCAGGCCATCAGGTTAGAAGCTGCCGGGCGCGGCGTCCAATCGCCAGGGCCAACCGGATGATCGGCGGGGTCTATGATCAATAAAGGCTTGGCCAAACCAGTCAGCCAAGTTGAAGGCTTTGACCATTGCTGCCGCAACGCTCTGGAGCGACTATTTCGCAGGTTCTTGTCCTGAAAAACGTCCTGAAAATAACAATACGCAAGGATTTGAAGCGATGCGCGATTACTTGGCCGCCACTACCGAATTCGATTACCAACACACCGTCGACGCCACCCTGGCCGGCAGCTTGCTGGGCCTCAATGCCTGCGTTGAATGTTGCGACCGCTATGCGCTGCCGGGGCGCATTGCGCTGTTCTGGGAAGGCAAGGACGGGCGCAGCGCCACCGTGACCTTTACCGAGTTGCAGGACCAGGCGGCCCGCTTCGCCAATTTCCTGCTGGCCCAGGGCGTGGGGCGTGGCGACAAAGTCGCCGGCCTGCTGCCGCGCACGGCGGAATTGCTGGTGGTGGTACTGGCCACCTGGCGCATCGGTGCGGTGTATCAACCGTTGTTCACGGCGTTCGGGCCTAAAGCCATCGAACACCGCTTGAACAGCTCCGGCGCGGCGCTGGTGGTCACCGACGCCGTGAATCGGCCCAAGCTTGTCGAGGTGCAGGATTGCCCCACTGTCGTGACGGTCGCCGGCCCCAAGGGCGAAGGCATCGTGCGCGGCGACTTCAGTTTCTGGGCCGAAATGCCCAAGCATTCCAACCTGTGCGAACCGGTGCTGCTGGACGGCGAGGAACCGTTCCTGCTGATGTTCACCTCGGGCACCACCGGCCCCTCCAAAGCGCTGTCGGTGCCGCTCAAGGCTATCGTTGCGTTCCAGAGCTACACCCGAGACGCCGTGGACCTGCGCCCCGAAGACGCGTTCTGGAACGTCGCTGACCCGGGCTGGGCCTATGGCATCTATTTCGGCGTCACCGGGCCGCTGTCCATGGGCCACCCGATTACCTTCTACGATGGCCCATTCACCCTGGAGAGTACCTGCCGGGTGATCAACAAGTACGGGATCACCAACCTGACCGGTTCACCCACCGCTTACCGTTTGCTGATTGCCGGCGGCAGTCAGTTCGCCCAGTCGATCAAGGGCAAATTGCGTATTGTCAGCAGCGCCGGCGAGCCGCTGAACCCCGAAGTGATCCGCTGGTTCGCCGATAACCTGGGGGTGACCATTCACGACCATTACGGCCAGACCGAATTGGGCATGGTGCTGTGCAATCACCATGGCCTGGACCATCCGGTGCATGTCGGCGCGGCCGGCTTCGCTTCGCCGGGGCACCGTATCGTGGTGTTGGATGAGGCCTACCAGGAATTGCCCGCCGGCCAGCCCGGCATCCTGGCCATCGACCGCGAGCAGTCGCCGATGTGCTGGTTTGCCGGCTATGAAGGGGGGAAAACCAAGGCTTTCGTCGGCAAGTACTACCTCAGCGGCGACACCGTGGAATTGAACCCGGACGGCAGCATCAGTTTTGTCGGGCGCAGTGACGATGTGATCACCACTTCCGGCTACCGCGTAGGCCCCTTCGACGTGGAAAGCGCCCTGGTCGAACACCCTGCGGTGATCGAAGCGGCGGTGGTCGGCAAGCCTGACCCGGAGCGCACCGAGCTGGTCAAGGCGTTTGTGGTGATTAACGAGCAATACCGCGCCACGCCCGAACTGGCCGAAGAACTGCGCCTGCATGTGCGTCAGCGTCTGGCGGCCCATGCCTACCCTCGGGAAATCGAATTTGTCAGCGACTTGCCCAAGACTCCAAGCGGCAAGTTGCAGCGTTTTATCTTGCGTAATCAGGAAATCGCCAAAGCTCAAGCAGCGGTGGCTTGATCCCTTTCTAAGGACACAATGATGCAGATTGAAAACAAGGTATTCCTGGTCAGCGGCGGTGCTTCTGGCCTCGGTGCGGCCACCGCCGAGATGTTGGTCGCCGCCGGTGCCAAGGTGATGCTGGTGGATTTGAACGCCGACGCTGTGGCGGCCAAAGCCCAGCAACTGGGCGACAACGCCCGCAGTGCCGTGGCCGATATCAGCCAGGAGGCGGCGGCCGAAGCGGCGGTACAGGCCACTGTCGCGGCATTTGGCGGGCTGCACGGGTTGGTCAACTGCGCCGGTGTGGTGCGTGGCGAGAAGATCCTCGGCAAGAACGGCCCCCATGGCCTGGCCAGTTTTGCCCAGGTCATCAACGTAAACCTGATCGGCAGCTTCAACCTGTTGCGTTTGGCGGCGGCGGCCATCGCCGAAACCGAGGCCAACGCCGAGGGCGAGCGCGGCGTGATCATCAACACGGCTTCGGTGGCCGCGTTCGACGGGCAGATCGGCCAGGCCGCGTACGCCGCGTCCAAAGGCGCGATTGCCAGCCTCACACTGCCTGCCGCCCGTGAACTGGCGCGGTTCGGCATCCGCGTGATGACCATCGCTCCCGGCATCTTCGAAACCCCCATGATGGCGGGCATGACCCCCGAGGTGCGCGAGTCCCTGGCCGCCGGCGTGCCATTTCCGCCGCGTCTGGGCAAACCCGCCGAATACGCCGCGCTGGTACGACACATTATTGAAAACAGCATGCTCAACGGCGAGGTGATCCGTCTCGACGGCGCCTTGCGCATGGCGGCCAAGTAAGGAGGACCACCGATGAACGATCCGATTGTGATTGTCAGCGCTGCACGTACACCCATGGGCGGATTCCAGGGCGATCTTAAGGGCCTGACTGCGCCCCAGCTGGGGGCTGCGGCGATTCGCGCCGTGGTCGAACGCGCCGGCATCGCCGCCGATGCGGTGGATGAAGTGATGTTCGGCTGCGTGCTGCCCGCCGGTCTCGGCCAGGCCCCGGCCCGCCAGGCAGCGCTGGGCGCCGGGCTGGACAAAGGCACCCGCTGCACCACTCTCAACAAGATGTGCGGCTCGGGCATGCAAGCCACCATCCAGGCCCATGACGCGCTGGTGGCTGGCAGCGTCGACGTGGCGATTGCCGGCGGCATGGAAAGCATGTCCAACGCGCCGTACCTGTTGGACCGCGCCCGTAGCGGTTACCGCATGGGCCATGGGCGTGTGCTCGACCATATGTTCCTCGACGGTCTGGAAGATGCCTACGACAAGGGCCGCCTGATGGGCACCTTTGCCGAAGAGTGCGCCCTGCATAACGGTTTTACCCGCGAAGCCCAGGACGCGTTCGCTATCGCCTCCCTGACGCGTGCTCAGGAGGCCATCAGCCACGGGCACTTCGCCGCGGAAATCGTGCCGTTGCAGGTCACCGTGGGTAAGGAGCAGAAAACCATCCTGCATGACGAGCAACCGCCCAAGGCCAAACTGGACAAGATCGCTCAGTTGAAACCGGCGTTCCGCGAAGGCGGCACGGTGACGGCGGCCAACTCCAGCTCCATCTCTGACGGCGCGGCGGCATTGCTGCTGATGCGCGAGTCCGAAGCCCTCAAGCGTGGCCTCAAGCCGTTGGCAGTGATCCACGGGCATGCAGCCTTTGCCGACGAGCCTGGGCTGTTCCCGGTAGCGCCAGTGGGGGCGATTCGCAAGCTGATGAGCAAGACCGGCTGGAATCTGGACGAGGTCGATCTGTTCGAGATCAACGAAGCCTTTGCCGTGGTGACCCTGGTCACCATGAGCAAGCTGCAGATCCCACATGCCAAGGTCAACGTACATGGCGGTGCCTGTGCCCTGGGCCACCCCATCGGCGCGTCCGGCGCGCGCATCCTGGTAACGCTGCTCGCGGCCCTGCGCCACAAAGGCCTCAAACGCGGCGTGGCCGCTATCTGTATCGGCGGTGGCGAAGCCACGGCCATGGCCGTCGAATGCCTGTATTAAGGACTGCTCCCCATGCTGCCCAATGAAGAACAGCTGCAAATCAGCGACGCGGCCCGGCAATTTGCCCAGGAACGCCTCAAACCCTTCGCCGCCGAGTGGGACCGCGAGCACCGCTTTCCCAAAGAAGCCATCGGCGAGATGGCCGAACTGGGCTTTTTCGGCATGCTGGTGCCGGAACAGTGGGGCGGTTGCGACACCGGTTACCTGGCCTACGCCATGGCCCTGGAGGAAATCGCCGCCGGCGACGGCGCCTGTTCCACCATCATGAGCGTGCACAACTCCGTGGGCTGCGTGCCGATCCTCAAGTTCGGCAATGATCAGCAAAAGGCTCAATTCCTCACGCCCCTGGCCAGCGGCGCCATGCTTGGCGCGTTCGCCTTGACCGAGCCCCAGGCCGGCTCGGATGCCAGCAGCCTAAAAACCCGCGCGCGGCTGGAGGGCGATCATTACGTGCTCAACGGCTGCAAACAGTTCATCACCTCCGGGCAGAACGCCGGGGTGGTGATTGTGTTTGCGGTCACCGACCCCGCCGCAGGTAAGCGTGGCATCAGCGCGTTTATCGTGCCGACGGACTCCCCGGGTTACAGCGTGGCGCGGGTCGAGGATAAGCTCGGCCAGCATGCCTCCGACACCTGCCAGATCCTGTTCGAAGACGTGAAGGTGCCGCTGGCCAACCGGCTGGGGGAGGAGGGCGAAGGCTACAAGATCGCCCTGGCCAACCTTGAGGGCGGCCGCGTGGGTATCGCCGCGCAATCGGTCGGCATGGCCCGCGCCGCGTTCGAAGCCGCCCGCGACTATGCCCGCGAACGCCAAAGCTTCGGCAAAGCGCTGATCGAGCACCAGGCCGTGGCGTTTCGTCTGGCGGACATGGCCACCCAGATCGCCGTCGCGCGGCAGATGGTGCATTACGCCGCCGCGCTGCGGGACAGCGGCAAGCCGGCGCTGGTCGAAGCCTCGATGGCGAAATTGTTTGCCTCGGAAATGGCCGAAAAAGTCTGCTCGGCCGCCTTGCAAACCCTCGGCGGTTACGGTTACCTGAACGACTTTCCCCTGGAGCGCATCTACCGCGATGTGCGGGTTTGCCAGATCTACGAAGGCACCAGCGATATTCAACGCATGGTCATCTCACGCAATCTCTAAGGAGCCGATACATGAGTTACGAGACTATTTTGCTTGAGGTTCAGGGCCGAGTCGGCCTGATCACCTTGAACCGTCCCCAGGCGCTGAACGCGCTGAACGCACAATTGGTAAGCGAGTTGAATCAGGCCCTGGATGGCCTGGAAGCTAACCCGGAAATCGGCTGCATCGTGCTGACCGGTTCGAAAAAAGCCTTCGCCGCCGGCGCCGATATCAAGGAAATGGCCGAGCTGACCTACCCGCAGATCTATATGGACGACCTATTCAGCGACAGCGACCGTGTGGCCAACCGGCGCAAGCCGATCATTGCCGCCGTTAACGGCTTCGCCCTGGGTGGCGGTTGCGAGCTGGCGCTGATGTGCGACTTTATCCTGGCCGGTGACGGAGCCAAGTTCGGTCAGCCGGAAATCAACCTGGGCGTACTGCCCGGCATGGGCGGCACTCAGCGCCTGACCCGCGCGGTGGGTAAGGCCAAGGCCATGGAAATGTGCTTGACCGGGCGCTTTATCGACGCGGTGGAAGCCGAGCGCTGCGGCATCGTTGCCCGTATCGTGCCGGCCGACGAATTACTGGATGAGGCCTTGAAGGTCGCCACACTGATTGCCGGCAAATCGGTGCCCATCAGCATGATGGTCAAGGAAAGCGTGAACCGTGCATTCGAAGTCAGCCTGTCCGAGGGCGTGCGCTTTGAGCGTCGGGTATTCCATGCGGCCTTTGCGACCCAGGATCAGAAGGAAGGTATGGCGGCCTTTGTGGCCAAACGCGCGCCGGAATTCAAGGACCAGTAAACATGTGGGAGGAGGCTCTTGCCCCCGATAGCGGTGGATCAGTCAGCAGTTACTGAGGCTGAGACACTGTGATCGGGGGCAAGCCCCCTCCCACATACGGCATTTAGAGCGGGTAGTTTTTCAGTTCGCGGGCGATGACCATCCGTTGAATTTCACTGGTCCCTTCATAAATCTGCGTGATCCGCGCATCCCGGTAGTAGCGCTCCACCGGGTAATCCTCCAGGTAACCGTACCCGCCATGAATCTGCATGGCCTGGGAACAGACCTTTTCGGCCATTTCCGAGGCGAACAGCTTGGCCTGGGACGCTTCCGACAGGCAGGGCTTGCCGGCGCTACGCAGGCGCGCAGCGTGCAGGATCAACAAACGCGCGGCATTGAGGCGGGTCTGCATGTCCGCCAGCAGATTGGCCACGCTTTGGTGCTCGATGATTGCCTTGTCGAATTGCACGCGGTCGCGGGCGTAAGTCAGTGCTGCTTCGAACGCTGCGCGGGCGATGCCCAGGGCCTGGGCGGCGATGCCGATACGGCCACCTTCCAGATTGGACAGGGCGATGGCCAGGCCTTTGCCGCGTTCGCCCAGCAGGTTGGCTTCAGGCACGCTGCAGTGGTTGAGGGTCACGGCGCAGGTGTCCGAGGCGCGAATGCCCATTTTGTGTTCGGTGCGGTCCACCACGAAGCCAGGGGTGTCGGTGGGCACCAGGAATGCGGAGATGCCTTTTTTGCCCAACGTCGGGTCGGTTACCGCAAACACGATGGCTAACTTAGCGCGCTTGCCGTTGCTGACAAATTGCTTGGCGCCATTGATCACCCATTGCCCATCACGCAACTCGGCACGGGTGCGCAGGTTGTGCGCCTCCGAGCCGGCCTGGGGTTCGGTCAGGCAAAAGCAGCCAATCGCCTGGCCGCTGGCAAGGTCCGCCAGCCAGGTTTGCTTCTGCTGTTCGCTGCCGTAGTTGAGGATCGGCCCGCAACCCACTGAGTTGTGGATACTCATCAGAGCGCCCGTGGCACCGTCGCCGGCGGAAATCTCTTCCACCGCCAGGGCGTAGGCTACGTAATCGACGTAGGTGCCGCCCCATTCTTCGGGCACCACCATACCGAGCAGGCCCAGTTCGCCCATCTTCGCCACCAGGCCATCGTCGATCCAGCCGGCCTTTTCCCACGCCTGGGCATGGGGAGCGATTTCGCCACGGGCAAAGTCGCGCGCCATATCGCGGATCATCACTTGTTCTTCAGTGTATTCAATGTCTTGCATAAGTTATTTCGCAACCTGCTCGAAGTCGTGGAAGAAGCTCTCGACGTGCGCAGCGTCGAGCGCCTGCAGCGTCGGAGGGTTCCAGCGTGGGGATTTATCCTTATCGATGATCAGGGCGCGCACGCCTTCGATCAGGTCGCCGCGCTCGAACCACTGGCGATCCAGGTGCAGCTCCAGTTCAAAGCACTGTTCCAGCGGCAAGCGCCGCCCACGACGCAGCATCTTCAAGGTCACCGCCATGGCCAGGGGCGAGCGGGTCTGCATCAGGTGCACCGTGTTCAGCGCCCACTCGTGGCTGTCAGCGACGGTGACCTCCTGCAACTGTTCGACAATGCTTGGAACATCGGGCAGGGCAAAGAAGTGGTCGATGGCCGGACGCAAGGCCGCCAGCGGTGCATCCGGCAGGTGTTGTACCGCCAGCTTGGCCAGCAGACCTTGCAGGTCTTTGAGAGGCGTGTCATGCCATTGCAGGCGGTCGAGTTTCTGGTCCAGTTCGGCCAGTTTGGCGCTGTCCAGGTACCAATCCGCCAACCTGCAGTACAGCGCATCGGCCGCGCGGATCTGCACCCCGGTGACGCCAAGGTAAATCCCCAGCTCCCCGGGAATACGCGGCAGGAAATAGCTGCCACCCACGTCCGGGAAATAACCGATGGCCACTTCCGGCATGGCCAGGCGGCTGCGTTCGGTGACTACACGCAAGTCCGCGCCTTGCACCAGGCCCATGCCGCCGCCCAGGACAAAGCCGTCCATCAGCGCCAGTACCGGCTTGCGGTAATGGTGAATGGCCAGATCGAGTGCGTATTCTTCGACGAAAAAATCCTGGTGCAGGGTGTCGCCGCTGTTAAAGCTGTCGTAGAGGGAGCGGATATCGCCGCCGGCACAGAAGGCTTTGTCGCCAGCGCCGCGCAAAACCACGGCATGGATCGCCGGATCATCGGCCCAGGCCTGCAACTGCGCGGTCAGGCAACGCACCATATTAAGAGTCAGGGCGTTCAGGCCGGCGGGGCGGTTGAGGGTAAGGTGGCCGATATGATTACGGACCTCGGCCAGCACCTCGTCCTGAGGCGTCTCGGCACGGTTTGCTTCGGATGAAACCTGAGCAGTCATCTCTAACTCCCTGCTTTTATTGTTCTTTATCAAGAGGCCCGCGAACGGACCATCTCGCGATCGTACCAGTGCAAATTTGCCCCGTACAACCTTGAATCATGCAGGTCGTTTTTGCATTTATGCAGCAGGCAGTCAGGGCACGCGGCTGGCCAGGACTTCGCCGATGCTGCGGCGGCGCGCATGGGTTTCGGCGGCGTGGATCAACTGCTCAAGCTCCATGGGCGCCACGTCGTAGAACTGTTCCATCTCGGCCAGTGCCAGTTTCAGGTCGGCGGCGGTGACGGCGGGGTCCCGTGCGGCGTGGGGATTATTCAACATGACGGCGGGCGATTCGACGGCGCCTTTGGGGTACCGGGTGCGGGTGGCGTTGTTGTAAGCCAGCGCGCAAGCGAGCAGGGCGCCAGCGCCCATCAATACGGCGCCCAGCTCGGACCAGCCCAGGGCAGCAGACGCCGGGTCCGCCAGCACCAGGGTCATGGCCAGGCCACCGGCCGGCGGATGCAGGCAGCGCAGCCAGCACATCAGCACCACGGTCATTCCCGCCGCCAGGCATGCGCCGCCCAGGGTGCGCCCCAGCACACGCGCCACCAGCAGCGCCACGATGCCAGCGCACAGGTAGCTGCCGACGATCGACCAGGGTTGCGCCAACGCACCGGACGACACCGCGAACAGCAACACCGCCGAGGCGCCCAACGGCCCGAGCAAGTGCAGCGCAACCTCCATGCCGAAGACTTGGCCGCACAGCCAGACACTAAACAGCGTGCCCAGCGCCATGCCGATGGCGGCGCGGCTCCATTCGGAAGGACGGGTATTGATAGCGGCAGGTAACCAGCGAGCGAGCATTGAACGGTTCCATAAAAACGGCGGGCAAAAAAAAGACTCGTCTGGTTGCCCGGAAAAGTCCTTGAACGTTCCTGCGATTGGGGGAGGAACCGGCGCAGTGTGCCGTGCAGCAAGATTCGGCGCCAATGCATATTAATGAGGGTTGAGTACAAAAAAAGTGGATTGAAGGGCATCAGCCAAAGGGAATGGAACAGATCACACTGGGTAATGGCGTGTTGATTTTGCCCAGCACGCGGTCATCGGCCTCCTCGTTGAATAAACGTCTGCGTAGGTTCTCTTGCAAGGCTGGCTCGCTGCCCAGTGGACCTTTGAGCGCGACCAGCGCATCACGCAGCTCCATCAAGCGATCCAAGGGCGGCATGGGCAGGTAGCCCACATGCACATTGTCACGAACATCGTCTGGCACGGTATTCTCCTCTCATGAAGTACCACGGTGGTGGCTGCGGCCCACAGCGTCCTTGTCGTTATCCTTGGCCTGTGGCGGTAAATGACTACCGCCACTGGCGATCGAGTTTACCGTTGGGTTTCAAGGGCATGAAAGTGAAATGACACCAGCCGTTACGTATAGCTGCGTAGGAGTTTTTACTCCGGGAGCATCGCCGCCGAGGTTCATTTCGGCGGCGATTTAGCCAGATACAGCAGCACATAAGGGTTGCGGTCGAATTCACCGGTGAGGGTCGGGGTGATGGAACGCAAGCGCGGCTCCTGCAACCCTTCATAATCCGCCTGGCTCATCACCAGCCAGGCAGGCCCTTGCAGCGGTGCCAGTTCCGAAGGCAATTGGGTAAACAGCGGCACCTGATCGCAATCGAGGTTGACCATGTACTTGATCGCCTTGGCGTCTTTGCCCAGGCCGTGCAGCACCACCGGCGCGCGCGCTTGCATGACCTGTTCATGGACCTGCAGGGTGAAGGTGCGGGTGTCATATACACGGCGTTCCAACGGCTCGACCACCAGGATATAGCTGGCCCACACCGCGAGTACGGCAGCCATTGCCGGGCCGACAGGGCGCAGGCGCGCCCTGAACAAGCTCAATAGCGCCAGCGCCTGCAACGCTCCCAGCAGCGCGAATATCGGCGCTAAATGGTTCAGTTGCTCAGGGTAACGTGGGCGCATCACCACCAACCCGACGATCAGCAGTGCGGGCAACGCGGTCCATATCGCCAGCATCAAGCCCCGCAACCAGGCGAACACGCGGCCTTGAATCGCGCTGAAAGGGTAGGCGGCGATGATGGCCGCCATGGGCAACATCGGCAGCAGGTAGCGCGCCTTTTTTGCTTGGGGAATCGACAGCCCCAGCATCACCAGCAACGCGGCGGCGGCACAATAGCCGACCAGCTTCAGGGCCGGCTCAGGCGTCTGTGGCCGGGCCACGCCGATGCCCAGCAACACCAACAGCGCCAGCGGGTAGGCCAGGGCGTAATTGCCCAGGGAACTGGTGAAGTAATACAGCGCGCCACTGGAGCCTTCGCTGCCATCCATGCGCCCCAGGAACTGCATGCGGATCACGTCGTGCATGAAGTTCTCGCCACCACTGAGCTTGGCCAGCAGCAACAGCAGCCCCACGCAGGCCCCCAGCAACGCCAGGGCCAGCAGCCCGAAACTGAACAGCTGACGCCACTGGCGGTTGATCAGGTAGTAGCTGCACAGCACACCGGTAGGCACCACCAGGCCGATTGGCCCACGCACGGCAAACCCCACGATCAATAACAGGTACAGCCAATGCAGGCGCTTGCCCGCGCCGAAATGATCGTGGGCATAACCCAGGTAAAACACTGCCAATGTGACGGCGGCGAGCATCTGATCCAGGGACACCGCGCGGGTTTCACTGATAAAGGTGCTGCTCAACAGCAACAGCGTAATGCTGAGCAGGCCCCAGCGCTGGGAGTAGGGCGCGGTCAGGCGATACACCAGCGTCACGATCAAGGCCGAGGCAATCGCTGTGGGCAGCCACGCGGTAAAACTGCTCACATGCCCCAGCGGCACCGACAGCAGCCAGGTGAGCAGCGTCGAAGTGGCCAGGTAATCGGCATAGGGCTGGCCGTAGGTGGTCGGGAAAAAGCTCGGCCCGTGGCGCAGCATTTCCTGGGCAAACACCACAAACCGCGAATCGAAGCCGATGATTGCCTGGTTCCAGTTCCCGGCAATGAACAGCAGCAACGCCAGCAGGCCCAAACCGAGGGACTGCCGACGAAGCGTGGGTGTGAGCAGCAGTGGTTGGGCTTTGTTCACGTCTCAGGCTTCCGCGACCTTCGCCAGCTCAAGCGCTGGCAGCCATTGCTGCTGGGGAATCGGCAGTTGGCAGGAGTCGCCGCGCCCAATCGGGAAGTACTGGAAGCCTTTGCGCGCCAGACGCTCGCCGTCGTAGAGGTTACGGCCATCGAAGATCACCGGGGTTTTCAAGCGCTGGTGGATCAGGTCGAAGTCCGGCGCCTTGAATTGCTGCCATTCGGTGCAGACGATCAGCGCATCGGCGCCCACAAGGGTTGATTCCGGCGTGCCCATCAGCATCAGGCGGCTTTCATCGGCGTAAATGCGCTGGGTTTCCTGCATCGCTTCCGGGTCGAAGGCGCGCACCTGGGCGCCGGCGGCCCATAAGGCCTCCATCAGCACGCGGCTGGGGGCGTCGCGCATGTCATCGGTGTTGGGCTTGAACGCCAGGCCCCACAAGGCGAAAGTCTTGCCGCGCAGCTCGCCTTTGAAGAACGCATTGATGCGCTCGTACAGCTTGCTCTTCTGACGCTGGTTGATCGCCTCGACGGCTTCCAGCAGATCGCTGGAGCAGTTGGCTTGCTTGGCACTGTGGATCAGCGCGCGCATGTCCTTGGGGAAGCACGAGCCACCGTAGCCACAGCCGGGGTAAATGAAGTGGTAGCCGATGCGCGAGTCGGCGCCGATGCCCAGGCGCACGGCTTCGATGTCGGCGCCCAGGTGCTCGGCTAGCTCGGCGATCTGGTTGATAAAGCTGATCTTGGTGGCCAGCATGCAGTTGGCGGCGTATTTGGTCAGCTCGGCGCTACGCAGGTCCATAAATATGATGCGGTCGTGGTTGCGGTTGAACGGCGCGTACAGCTCGCGCATCACCTCGCGCACTTCTTCACGCTCGCAGCCGATGATGATCCGGTCCGGGCGGCGGCAGTCGGTCACCGCCGAGCCTTCCTTGAGGAATTCAGGGTTGGAGACGATATCGAATTCCAGACTGCGCCCGGCCAGGTGCAAGGCTTTCTCGATATGCGCGCGCAGGGTGTCGCCAGTGCCTACGGGCACGGTGGATTTTTCCACCAGGATCACCGGCTCGATTCGATGGCGTGCCACCGCGTCACCCACCGACAGCACGTACTTGAGGTCGGCCGATCCGTCTTCATCCGACGGCGTGCCCACCGCGATAAACAGCACTTCACCGTGTTCGACGGCGAGTTTCTCGTCGTAGGTGAAATGCAGCCGTCCGCTTTCGAGGTTCTCCTTGACCATCGCGGCCAGCCCCGGCTCGAAGATGCTCACATGGCCTTGCTGCAGCTGCTTGACCTTGTTTTGATCGACGTCCATGCAGATCACATCATGACCGACTTCGGCCAACACAGTGGCCTGCACCAGGCCGACGTAACCACTACCAAATACGCTGATTTTCATGGGGCATTCCTGGGACTTGTAGAGCAAGTGCGACGAGAGTTGATAACCAGCACACCCAGGATGACAAATGCCACCCCGAGGGTTTTCGAAAGCGAAAAATGTTCGTTGAACACCGGCAGGCCGGCCGCCAGCAGATACACCAGCGCGTAGCTGATGCTCAGCAGCGAATAGGCCCGCCCCAGCGGCAGGTGCTTGAGGGCCACCAACCAGCAAAGCATCGACAGGGCATAGGCACAGATCGCCAGAAACACCACCCCGAGGGCTGCGAGATCGATCTGCGCATTGAGCCATTCATGGGGCAGCGGTAAACGCGTCATGCTCCAACGCATGCCCAACTGGGCCACGCTGACCAGACCGACGCTGCCCAAGGCCAGGGCAAATCCGCGCGCCCGGCTCATACCTGACGCCCCAGCAACACTACGCCGGCGATCACCAGCGCGACGCCCAGCCAGTGCCGAGTATCAATGGGCTCCTTGAACACAAAGCGCGCCACCAGGGTGACCAACACAAAATTCAGGCTGAGCATCGGGTAAGCGATGCCCACCTCAAGGCGTTGCAACACCAGCAGCCACACTAATAGTCCGAAGCCCAGGCACAGCAGTGCGGACCACAACCACGGCGAACGCAGCCTCAGTGCCCAACCGGGCGGCTGGTCACGCCAGCCTTCCACGGCGAATTTCTGCGAGACCTGGCCCATGCAGGTCAGCAAGCAAGCGGCCAATAGCAGCAATAGAGTGATCATGACGAGACCTGCGGGAAGATCAGAATCACCAGATTGCCTTGCTCATAGCGCTTGCCGTCCTGAGGCAGCAGGTTCACTTCGGCGACTTCGTCGTCACCCTTAACCCGCATCACCACGCCGACCGCGCCGCGTTTGCGCGCGTCGTTCATCCATTGCTGGACCTGAGCCATGTCGACCTTGTGATGGGCTGCATCAGCGAAGGCCAAGCCGTATTTGACTTCGCCGACGGTGTTATAGAGGGTCACGTCCGCACGCTTGACCCGCCAGGCCAAGGCCGACGCGGCGCCCAGGTCATTGCTCAGCAGGGCGCCGGTCTGTTTCAGTTCCGGTAGGTGATCGATGATGAACTGATCCGGGGTTTTGTTATAAACCACCGAGTGGGGCAAGGCCGCCGGGGCCAGGGCTACCAGCAACCAGCTGCCGATGGCCGGCGCCGCCCAAAGGTGCAGCGGGCGTGCCGCTTGCAGCAGGTTGGCGAAGATCCAGCCAATTAGCAGTACGAAGACCAGTACCAGGCTCAGGGTTTCGGTACCGTGCTCATACACCGGCTTTTTCAGCTGGAACCAACTTAATGCCAGCAACGCCACGATGCCCAATACCAGGTTCAGCCAGCCATTGACGCGCAGCGCACGGCCACGACCCTGGGCTAGTTTTTCAGCCAGCGCATGGCCCATCAGCAGCGCCAGCGGCAACAGGCACGGCATGATGTAGGAGGGCAACTTGCCTTTGGCCAGGCTGAAAAACGCCAAGGGCATCAGCAGCCACAGCAACAGGAAGCCGATAGAAGCCGTGCGTTTCTCCAGCCAGGCCTGTTTGACGGTGGCGGGCAACAGCGCCACCCACGGCAGGCTGAAGCCGACCAACAAGGGCAGGTAGTACCAGAATGGCTCGGCGTGCTGGGCATCTTCGCCGGCGAAGCGCTGGATATGCTCGTGCCAGAAGAAGAAGTGCCAGAAGTCCGGTTCTTGCAGATGTACGGCCAGCGCCCACGGCAAGCTGACGGCCACTGCCACCAGCACCGCTACCAGGCCGTAACCGAGCAGCTCGCGTAAGCGTTTCTGCCACAGCGCGTAGGGCAGGGCGATCAATACCGGCAGCAGCCAGGCGAGAAACCCCTTGGTCATAAAGCCCATACCGCAGGCAAAGCCCAAGAGTGCCCACGCGCCCAGGCGCCCGTTGCGGGTACGGCTGTCGAAGCAAAACCACAAAGCTACGCCGGTCAGGTTGACCCAAAAGGTGAACTGCGGGTCGAGATTGGCGTAACCGCCCAGGGCCGCCACACTGACAAAACTCATATACAGCAAGGTGCTGACCAGGCTTTTGCGCGGGTCATTCCACAGGCGGCGCGCTACCAGATACACCAGCAGGATGCTCAGGCCGGTACTCAAGGCAGACGCGAAACGCACGCCAAACAGGTTCTGCCCGAACATCGCCTGGCCTAGTGCGATCATCCAATAGCCGGCGGCCGGTTTTTCGAAGTAGCGGATGCCCATAAAGTGCGGCGCGGCCCATTTACCGGTCAGCAGCATTTCCTGGCTGATCTGCGCATAGCGGGTCTCGTCGGGAATCCACAGGCCATGGGTGGCCAGCGGCGCCAGGTAACACAGCACGAATGCCAATAGGAGCAGGGGCAGCGCCCACCGGCGCATCATGCCTGCTGCACTCCCAGCCACCCCTCGCGGCCGCTCAACGCGCCACGCACCAGCTGTTGCTGGGGCAGGCGGGTCAGATCGGTGGGCAACAAGTCGCCCAGAGGTGTGAAGTCGATGCCGCGCTGCTTTGCCTGGGCAAGCAGCTGGCGAAAATCGTTAGCCATCAGAATCCCTTCTACTTCTGCATGGATCGTGTAAACGTTGAGCTTCGACGCGGCGAAGCGATCAAGGATGTAGCGATTGAAGTCGTTGGCGGCCACCACCGGCCCGACCACTTCGTCGAAGGTCGGCAGGTCCACCGGAATTTGTGGCGTGCCCGCGCTGCCATCGGCCAGTGTCGGCCGAAACAGGCTGGTACCCCGGCAATCGCTGTTGTAGCGAAAGTTGAAGCCCTGCTTGGCTTGCACCACGCGCTCATCGGCGCGCCAGCCGGCGGCCGCGGAACAATCGATGGGCTCGCCAAGGATGTCGCTCAAGGTGTCCACGCCGCGCCGAATCTGCTCGACCAACTGCGCCTCGCTCCAGCGCCCGGTATTGGCTTGCCAGCCATGGTGGTCCCAGGCGTGCAGGCCGACTTCATGCCCGGCGGCCTTGGCTTGGCGCATCAAATGCCCCAGGTCGCGGCCAATGGGCTTGCCTGGCCAGGCGGTGCCGGCCAGCAGAATGTCCCAGCCGTACAGGCCGGCGGCGTTGGAGCGCAGCATCTTCCACAGGAACTGCGGGCGGATCAGGCGCCACAGGTGGCGCCCCATGTTGTCCGGGCCGACGCTGAAGAAGAACGTCGCTTTTACCCCGGCTTCATCCAGGGATTCGAGCAACCGTGGCACGCCTTCGCGGGTGCCACGGTAGGTGTCGACGTCGATGCGAAGACCTGCCTGCATCAGCGCTTGTCCGCCTGTTCGAGCATTGCTTCACGCAGGAAGAAGTCCAGGGTATTGCCGATGGTTTCGCTCATCTCCACGGTCGGTGCCCAGTTCAACAGGCGCTTGGCGTTTTCGATGCTCGGTTTGCGGTGCGCCACGTCCTGGTAACCGTTGCCGTAGAACGCCTTGCTTTCGACATCGCGGAAACCGGCGAATGGCGGGAAGTTGCCACGCAGCGGGTGGGCCTCGAACTGGCGCAGCAGCTCTTCACCCAACTGGCGGATGCTGGCTTCGTTTTCCGGGTTGCCGATATTGATGATCTGGCCGTTGCACGCGTCATTATCGTTATCGATGATGCGCGCCAGGGCTTCGATGCCGTCGGCGATGTCGGTGAAGCAGCGTTTTTGCTCGCCGCCGTCGAACAGGCGGATCGGCGTGCCTTCCACCAGGTTCAGGATCAACTGAGTGATTGCCCGGGAGCTGCCGATACGCGCCGAATCCAAGCGGTCCAGACGTGGGCCCATCCAGTTGAAGGGGCGGAACAGGGTGAACTTCAGGCCCTTGTCGCCGTAGGCCCAGATCACGCGGTCCAGCAGCTGCTTGGATACCGAGTAGATCCAGCGTTGCTTGTTGACCGGGCCGACCACCAGGTTGGAGGTGTCTTCGTCGAAGTACTGGTCCTGGCACATGCCATAGACTTCCGAGGTCGACGGGAAGATCACGCGCTTGTTGTACTTGACGCAGTAGCGCACCAGCTTGAGGTTTTCTTCGAAGTCCAGCTCGAACACGCGCAGCGGGTTGCGGGTGTATTCGATTGGCGTGGCGATGGCCACCAGCGGCAGGACCACGTCGCACTTCTTGATGTGGTACTCGATCCACTCGGTGTGGATGCTGATATCGCCTTCCACATAATGGAAGTTGGGGTGGCTGCGCAGGCGCTCGATGGCGTCGGAGCCGATGTCCAGGCCGTAGACTTCGTAACGGTCGTCACGCAGCAAGCGCTCGGACAGGTGGTTACCGATAAAGCCGTTCACCCCCAAGATCAGCACGCGGGTGCGGCGTGGCTTACGGCCGGATTCGGCGCCGCGCAGCACGGAGCCGTCCACCAGGCCCAGTTCATCGGCCAGGGACGGGCCGGCCTGGTATAGACCGTTGTCGTTACGCTGACCGAACGTGATCACCAGGGAGTCTTCACCGCAGGCGATGCGCAGCGGATTGACGCTGATCACCCGGCCTGGCGCAAGGCCATGGTTGCCCTTGACCACTTCGGCCTGCCACACGATGAGCTTGTGCTCACCCACGGCGCAGAAGGCGCCAGGGTAGGGTTGCGTGACCGCGCGCACCAGGTTGAACAGTTCTTCAGCCGGTTTTTTCCACTCCAGTTTGCCGTCTGCGGCCGTGCGGCGCCCGAAGTAGGTGGCCTGGCTGTCGTCCTGAGCGGTCTCCGTGAGCTTGCCCGCAACCAGTTGCGGCAGGGCGTCACGCAGAAGGCTGGTGGCCGCGTCACGCAGTTTGGCGTGCAGGGTCAGGCCGGTGTCGCTGCGCTCGATGGTGACTTTTTGCTGAGCCAGGATCGCGCCGGCATCGGCACGTTTGACCATGCGGTGCAGGGTCACGCCGGTTTCGGTTTCGCCGTTGACCAGCACCCAGTTGGCCGGCGCGCGGCCGCGGTATTTGGGCAGCAACGAACCGTGCAGGTTGAACGCGCCTTTGCTGGCAGTGCCCAGCAGGGCTTCACTCAGCAGGTTGCGGTAGTAGAACGAGAAGAGGTAGTCGGGCTTGAGTTTGGCGATGCGCTCGACCCACAGCGGGTGGTTGGCGTCTTCCGGCGCGTGCACGGGAATACCGTTGCGCGCGCACAACTGGGCCACGGAGCCGTAGAAATTGTTTTCCTTGGGATCATCGGCATGGGTGAACACGGCAGCGATGTCGTAACCGGCATTGAGCAGCGCTTCGATGCCTGCACATCCAATATCGTGGTACGCAAATACAACGGCTTTTGAACTCATGACTGAACCTGATCGGGAGAAGTAGAAGTATGGGAGGACGCCAGGCCGTCGACGACGACCACAGGCGCCGGTGCCGCCGGTTGGTTGCGCAGCACTTTTTCAATGAAGAAACGCGGGCGGGCGCGCACATCGCTGTACATGCGGCCCAGGTATTCACCCAACAGGCCCATGCCGATGAACTGGCCCCCGGTGAACACGAACAGCACCGCGAACAGCACGAACATGCCGTCGCCGGCCCACTGCGCGCCGAAGGCCAAGCGCAGGATGATCAGCGCAAAGGCAAACAGCATGCCCAGCGCCGCCAGGCTGAAGCCGACGATGGACAGCAGGCGCAATGGGGTGGTGGTCATGCAGGTCAGCAGATCGAACATCAGGCTGATCAGGCGCATGGCGCTGTATTTGGATTCGCCGTGTTCGCGCTCGGCGTGGTGCACCAGAATCTCGGTAGTGTGGCGGGCAAAACCGTTGGCCAGGATCGGAATGAAGGTACTGCGCTCGCGGCAGGCGAGCATGGCGTCGACGATGGTGCGGCGGTAGGCGCGCAGCATGCAGCCGTAGTCGGTCATGGCCACCCCGGTGGAGCGCTGTACCGCGAGGTTGATCAGCCGCGATGGCCAGCGGCGGAAGGCGGAGTCCTGACGGTTATTGCGCACGGTGGCGACCACGTCGTAGCCCAGGGCGGCTTGTTCCACGAGGCGCGGGATTTCTTCCGGCGGGTTCTGCAGGTCGGCGTCCAGGGTGATCACTACCTCGCCCCGGCACTGCTCGAACCCGGCCATGATCGCCGCATGCTGCCCGTAGTTACGGTTGAGGATCACCGCGACCACGTTGCTGCCATCCTCTGCGGCGGCGTCTTCGAGCAATTGAGCGGAATTGTCGCGGCTACCGTCATCCACCAGGATGATTTCGTATTCGTAGGCCAACTGCTTGCAGGCTGCCGTGGTACGACGCAACAACTCAGGCAGGCTGTCTTGTTCGTTGTAGACCGGGATAACGATCGACACGCAATTAATAGGGTAGGGTTTCAAAGATTCATGACCTCGGGGGTTAGCGCAGCTTGGAGCGTTAAAGCAGCAGCAAAACAAAGGCGATTGCGCACTAATGCACAGCTAAAGATGAAACATAATCAACAGGTTAGCTGGTAAAGCGCGGATTGCTATGAAGTACTGGGTTCAAGATTAAGCGCAAAAATGTGGAACGAATATG
The DNA here is from genome assembly GCF_016307435.1 of Pseudomonas sp. S4_EA_1b. NCBI lineage: Bacteria > Pseudomonadati > Pseudomonadota > Gammaproteobacteria > Pseudomonadales > Pseudomonadaceae > Pseudomonas > Pseudomonas sp. S4_EA_1b. Next base: position 104,839 of record NZ_JAEILC010000089.1, read on the forward strand.
AAAGCCGGATGAAAAACTCGTTTATTTGACAGGTAGACAGCCAGGGTTCAGCTAAGCCACCCATGGGCGTCCGGGTTCTATTGAGCGGTTGAATAGGAGCGATTTTAAAAGGCTTTGGTTCCACCCTGAACAGCACAATGGGCAGTTCAGCGCCACATGAAGAATCTTCTCTGCATTGGCGCTCAAGTGCCGGTAAAGTAAGCCATCTCTTGCCAGGGCAGACGGATGAATAGCGTGCAGCTTTTACGCGGCCAGTTGCGGCCGGTATTGATGGGGTTGTTGTTGGGCGTGGCCTGTATTTCCACGGTGCGGGCCGACGACGGGGTGGCGCTGACCAGCATCGATCAGGTGCCCGAAGGCGTGGAAGTACGCGGCAAGCAGATCGCGGCCTACACCTGGGACGACCGCCAGGGCAAAAACCTGCTGGTACTCGCCGAGCAGCTCAACGAACGGGACGATGACGGCACCCAGTCTGCATTTGTCTACGCCGCCCAGTACCTGATTGACGGCAAACGCCCCAAGCGTATGTGGATGCTCTACGACGATGTGCAGCACTGCCAATTCGATGCGGCCCTGCGTTTCGACCGAACCGCCACCAAAGTCACTGACCTGAACGGGGATGGCATCACCCAGACCGTCGTCGGCTATTCGCTGACCTGCACCAGCGACGTCAGCCCCAATGAATTCAAGCTGATCATGCATGTGGGCAAATCCGAGAAGTACCGCCTGCGCGGCGTCGACCGCTACGGCGCGGCTTGGTGGGATGAAGAGGCTGGCGCGCTGCGCGGTATGCCGTTGCCCAAGGACTGTAGCGTGGCCGGCCAACAGGCGCTGGTCAGTCAATACAAGGAGCAGGGCACCGAGCTGCCATTGCCGGGCTGCTACCGCGACGAGAAGGATTTCGCCAAGGCACCGCAGGCGTACTTACCGTTCATGCGTCAGCACTGGTTTGCCCTGATGCAGAAACAGGACGCCGAGTGGAGCCAGGCCCAGACCCAGCCTCAGGAACCCACCGACGACGAAGAAACCGCCCCGTGATTTTGTGCCAGGGCCGGTCATGCGCTAGACTCGGCCTTCGCCAATTCACTAAATACCTCGATGAAACAATGAGTTGATCGGGGTATTTAATCCAAAGGCTGAATTACATTGACTGAGTTTCTGCGCAACCCCCTGACCCTTTACCTCACCCGCCTGGCACCTTCCAGCCAATTGACCATGCGCTATGTGCTGCAAGACGCCGCCGACCGCCTGGGCTTCGAAGACATCAATCTTGAAGAGATCGACTGGCACCTGCTGCAACCCGAACATGTCATCGCCCTGGTGGCGGCGCTGCGCGAAGACGGTTACGCGCCCAACACCTCATCGCTGTACGTTAATGCCGTACGCGGGGTGATGAATGAAGCCTGGCGCATGAGCCTGATCACTCAGGAACACCTGCTGAAGATGCGCACGGTCAAGGCATCCGCCGGCACGCGCCTGGGTCAGGGCCGCAATCTGCGCCGAACGTTGATCCGCGAAATGATGGAAGCCTGCGCCGCCGACCCACGCCCCCAGGGCCTGCGTGATGCCGCGGTGATCGGCATTCTCTATGGCTCAGGCATGCGCAAATCGGAGTCGGTCAACCTCGACCTCGCGCAGGTCGACTTCGCCGAGCGCAGCCTGCGGGTAATCGGCAAGGGCAATAAGGAACTGGTCAAATACGCGCCGGACTGGGCCTTCGCCAAACTGCAGGCGTGGCTGGCGTTTCGTCGTGATCAGCTCAAGGAGGGCGAGGAGGATGACAGCTTTCTGTTTAACCGCATCCGCCGTGGCAGTCATATCACCCGTGAACGCATCACCAAACACGCAATTTACTACATCGCCCGCCAACGCGGCGAACAGGTCGGCGTGAAGATCATGCCCCATGACTTCCGCCGCTCGTTCATCACGCGAGTGATCGAGGAGCATGACCTGTCGATTGCGCAGAAGCTGGCGCACCACACCAATATCCAGACCACCGCCAGCTATGACGTTCGCGACGACAATGAGCGGCGGCGGGCAGTGGATCGGTTCGATTTGTAGAACGGTCAGAGGATCGGCTTGCCACCGGTGACGGCGTAACGCGAGCCGGAGATGTAGCTGGCTTCGTCCGAGGCCAGCAATACATAGATCGGCGCCACTTCCACCGGCTGTCCGGGGCGGCCCAGCGGGGTTTCGCTGCCGAAATTCTGCACATCCTCGTCGGTCATGGTGGCCACGATCAGCGGCGTCCAGATCGGGCCAGGGGCGACGCTGTTGACGCGAATCCCCTTGCTGCCGAGCATCTGTGCCAGGCCCCCGGTGAAGTTGGCAATGGCGCCCTTGGTGGCGGCGTAGGGCAGTAATGTCGGCTTGGGCATGTCGGAATTGACCGATGTGGTGTTGATGATCGAGCTGCCGGCCTTCATGTGCGGCAAAGCCGCCTTGCAGATGCGAAACATGGCGGTGATGTTGATATCGAAAGTCTTGACCCATTCTTCATCCTCGATTTCTTCGAGGGTTTCATGGCTCATCTGGAACGCGGCGTTATTGACCAGCACGTCGATACGGCCGAACTGTTCAACGGTCTTGTCCACCAGCGCCTGGCAGGTGGCTTTTTGCGCAATATCGCCGGGCAGCAGCAGGCACTGACGGCCGGCTTCTTCGACCCAACGCGCGGTCTCCTGAGCGTCGTCGTGCTCATCCAGATAGGCGATGGCCACATCGGCGCCTTCACGGGCAAACGCGATGGCGACTGCGCGGCCGATGCCGCTGTCGGCGCCGGTGATCAGGGCAATTTTGTTGGCCAGGCGGCCGGAGCCCTTGTAGCTCTGTTCGCCACAGTCCGGGTACGGATCCATTTTCTTCTGGGTACCCGGAACGCTTTGGGCTTGCGGGGCGAACGGCGGGCGTGGGTAATCAGTCATTGTCGGTCTCCATAGGTGTGTGAAACAGCTATGGAGTTAGTGTTTTCCGGCCCGCCGATAGTTGTAATGGATGCCGGCCAAGCCCGACGAATGGTGCCTGTCAGGAGGAGGGCGGGGCGCTCGCCAAATGCGCTGGCAAGCGGCGTAAGGTCCACAGCACCGTGAGGAGTGCCGCGACGGCGCACAGTGCGATTCCCACCAGCATCGGCGCTGGCGTGTGGTCGGCGAACACACCGACCAGGCTCATGCACACCGCGCCGGTGATCATTTGAATCGCCCCGAGCAGCGCCGAGGCCGAGCCCGCTACGGCACCGTGGTCCTCCATGGACAGCACGCCGGCCGCCGGCAATAGCAGGCCGAGAAAACCAAAGCCGATAAACAGCAGCGACATCATCAAGGCCAGGTTGCCGGACCACAGCGTGGTGATTGCCAGCAGGCTCATCACCACCGCCACACCGATCACCGAACTGCGAATCAGCGGCGCCAGACCAAAGCGTGCGCTGAGGCGCGCAGTCAGTTGGCTCATGGCGAAAAACGACGCGGCGTTGAGGGCGAATGCCAGGCTGAATTGGGTCGGCGTCAGGCCGAAGTGCTCGATGTACACGAACGGCGCGCTGCCGATAAACACGAAAAACGTGGCCAGCCCGAAGCCGCACACCAACGACAATCCCATGAATACGGGGTCACGCAGCAAACCGCCGTAGCTGCTGAAGGCGCTGCCCAGGGTTTTGCCCAGACGGCGCTCCGCCGGGTGAGTCTCGGGCAATTGCACGACAGTCATCACCAGGCACAGCACAGCCACCACCGCCAGCACGGCAAACACTTCGCGCCAGCTCCACAGGGAAATTACCAGGCTGCCGGCCAACGGCGCGAGAATCGGCGAAACACTCATCACCAGCATCAGTAGGGACATCAGCCGCGCGGCTTCATGGCCGGTGTACAGGTCGCGCACAATGGCGCGGGGCACCACCATGCCGGCGCAGGCCCCGAACGCCTGCATTGCGCGAAAGGCAATCAGCACTTCAATGGTCGGCGCCAATGCGCAACCGATGCTGCCCACCGCGAAAATCATCAACCCGGCATAAATCGGTGGCTTGCGCCCGAATACATCGCTGATCGGCCCGTAAAACAGCTGGCACACGCCGATCACAATAAAGAACACCGTCAGGCTCATCTGCACCGCCGCCGGTGATGCGTGCAGGCTCGCGCCCAGGGTAGGGAGGGCAGGGAGGTAACTGTCGATGGCGAAGGGGCCGATGGCGGTGATCAACCCCAGCAGCAGGGCGAGATGGGCAATACGTCGAGACATGGAGCAATTCCGGGCCAAGCAAAGGCCGCTCAGCTTAAGGGATCCGCGCAGATCCGCAAACTTAGGCTTCAATAACAGGGACAAGATGCCGATAACGGTACTAACGACGCTCAGGCGGTTGGCTTTTCAACCGGCGTTCCAGGCACAGGGATACCCGCATGACGATCAAATTACGCTTGATGCTGCTGATTGCGACTGGATTGTTGACCGCCATGCTGATGAGCTTGGTCAGTTACCTGGGAAACGCTCGGATGAGCGACGCCGTGCGCGAAAACGAGGTCAGCATGACGGTGCTGCGCAACCATATGGAAGCCGACATGATGCACGACGCTCTGCGCGCCGACGTGTTGTCTGCCATGTTGGTCGGGCTGGGTAAGAGCACCAGTAGCAAGGACGAGGTCAGCAGTTCGCTCAAGGAGCACGCGGAGCATTTTCGCCAGATGCTGGCAGAGAACCTCAAGCTGCCGTTGGACGAGACGCTCAGGAACAAGTTGGAAAGCACCAAGCCCGCGCTCGATACCTATATCAGCGCAGCCGAACGTATCGTCGTGCTGGCTCTGGACAACCCGGAAGCCGCTCGCGGCGAATTAGAAACGTTCAATAAAGCGTTCACCCAACTGGAAGATCAACTGGCAACGCTGAGCGAGCTGATCGAAAGCAATACCCAGCAAACCGGCGCCAGCACCCAACAGACAATTCGCAGCGCCAATTTCACCCTAGGTGCGGTGCTGATTGCCAGTCTGTTGTTGCTCCTGGCGCAAGGCCGTTGGGTGATGCTGAGCATCATGGGCCCACTGCAGTCCGCTAGCCGGATTGCCGCCAGCATCGCCCGGGGCAACTTGAGCGAAACCATTGTCGAGCCGCATCGCAAGGACGAAGCCAGCTCATTGATCCGCAGCCTGGCGACCATGCAGCGTGATTTGCGCGGCATGATCGACGTAGTGCGCAGCAACGCACACGGCATCACCGGCGTTACCGAACAACTGAGTCATGGCTGTCATGAAGTCGCCAACAGCAGCCAGCAGCAAAGTTCAGCCGCCAGCACCATGGCCGCTGCCGCCAGTGAAATGACTGCCAGTATCGAAGAAATCACCCGCCACGCCGGGCACGCACTGGAAATGGCCAACCAGGCCGAAGCCCTGGCCAAGGACGGTGGGCGAGTCATACACCAGGTGGTCAGCGACATGGACGGTATCGCCCGTTCCTCCCAGCAATCGGCCCAGGTGATCCGCACCTTGGACAAGGAATCCGAGGCGATCTACAGCATCATCCAAGTGATCAAAGGCATCGCTGACCAAACCAACCTGCTGGCCCTCAACGCAGCCATCGAAGCGGCGCGGGCCGGGGAGCAGGGGCGCGGCTTTGCGGTGGTGGCCGATGAAGTGCGCAGCCTTGCGGGGCGTACCAGTGCGTCGACCCAGGAAATCGCCAGCATGGTTGGGCGCATCCAGCAAAGCACCCGGGAAGCGGTAACCAGCATGGAGGAGGGCGTCGCTCAAGTGGACAAAGGCATGGCGGTTACCGCTGATGTGGAACGCGCCATTCGCGAGATCCTGCAGGCAACCCTCAACACCACGGAACTGGTGCACGACATTTCGCGCACCATCAGTGAACAGAGCCTGGCCAGCAATGAAATCTCCCATCAGGTGGAGATGATTGCCGGGATGTCGGAGAACAACAGTCGTGTGATAGGCCAGACAGCGTCGACCACGGACGAGCTGTCGAGCCTGGCCGGCAAGCTGTCGCAGTCGGTGGATCGGTTTCAGCTTTGATTTCGTACGCTATTGATTAACTCAACTAAATAGTCATTTAGTTGAGTTGGATGCCAGAAGAGGGGGCTCAAGACTGGGCGAGGGCGGCCGCACGGCGCTGGCTGATACGTTCCACCGTCTGCATATGTTCGGTGCCCCAGGCACATAAGGTGCCCAATGCAATGGCCAAGGATTCGCCAAACGGTGTCAGCGAGTACTCCACCTTCGGCGGGATCTCCTGAAAATCGATTCGCACGATGATCTCGTCGCGCTCCAATTCCTTGAGTTGCTGAATCAACACTTTATCGGTCACGCCACCGATGGCGCGGCGCAATTCGCCGTAGCGATGGACATCCTTCGCCAGATTGTAGAGAACCAGCGGTTTCCATTTGCCGCCGATCACGGCGAGCGCAGCTTCAAGGCCGCAGTTGAATGACGTATTAGCCATGATTCGGGCACTCCATAGGGTACTTACCAAAAGGTGCATACTATTCAAAAGAATAGTCCGGATCTACAGTTGTGCCTCCACATACCTTGGAGTGCAACATGAGCAGGCTCAACGGCAAGATTGCAGTCATCACCGGTGGCAACAGCGGCATAGGCTTGGCGAGCGCGATTCGCTTTGCGCAGGAAGGCGCGCAGGTCGTTATCGTCGGCCGCAGGCAAGAAGAACTTGACAAGGCGCTCGACCTGATCGGCCCGCACGCCATAGCCATTCAGGGTGATATTGCCAAACTGGATGATCTGGAACGCATCTTCGCGCAGATCAAGGCGACTAAGGGTCGGATTGATGTGTTATTCGCCAATGCGGGCCTAGGTGATTTCGAGCCTATCGGCTCAATTACCGAAGCATCGTTCGACCGCACGTTTGGCATCAACGTCAAAGGCACACTGTTCACCGTGCAAAACGCGCTGCCACTGATGAGCGCCGGCGGCTCGATCATGCTCACCGGTTCTACGACTGGCACCATGGGAACACCAGCGTTCAGCGTTTACAGCGCAACCAAGGCGGCACTGCGCAATTTCGCCAGAAGTTGGGCGCTGGACCTTAAAGGCACAGGCATTCGCGTCAACGTTATTTCTCCTGGACCGATCTCGACACCCGGACTGGACCTGGCATTGAGCGGAACCGGTCAGAAAGACGCGATCATTGACGACATGACTGGGCAGGTTCCTCTGGGCCGAATTGGTCAAGCCGAAGAGGTGGCAGCGGCCGCATTGTTCCTGGCGTCGGACGAAAGCAGTTTTATGACCGGCAGCGAGATGTTCGTGGATGGCGGGTTTGCTCAGGTTTGACACAGCAAGGGGTTTTGCCCGTTGAAATGTGACGGGCATCGCCTCTGATTATGTAACATTACGTTACGCATAATGT